>NZ_JBSIBZ010000006.1:0-170444 GCF_058245575.1 Streptomyces sp. UF-297
ATCGCACCGCCGGGAATACCGAAGACCACCTCCGCCCCGACCTCCTCCAACGAACGAATAAGCGACTGCGCACCCGTCATGGTGATTTCTTGGGAGTGCGGGGAGAGTTTTTGCTGATGCATGGGTTTGCCTTTTCTCGTTCGGTCGGTGAGGTCTTTTGCTGAGCGGGAAAACCGACCCCCGGGTCGGGGCCGGTTTTCCCGCTGTGCGGGCCGCGGAGGGGTGTCGCCGCGGGCCTCGCCGCCGTGCCGAGCGGTGTTTCAGCGGGCGGATCTCCGGCGGATGCCGGGAATTGGGGCGGGTTTCGGCCGCTATTTGCGCCGGGCGCCGGCCCGCCGGGTCACCAGGAGGAACAGCAGGGCGACCACGGCGATGGCGGTGCCCAGGAAGTACGTCGTGTCCACGCCCGACGGGAGCGTGATGCCGCCGAGGACGGTGCCGAGCCCGATGCCCAGGTAGATGGCGGAGGAGTTCAGCGACACCACCAGGGGAGCCTCCTGCGGCGCCGCGGCGATCAGCCGGTGCTGCTGCGGCGGCGTCTGGCACCAGCTGCCCGCACCCCAGCCGATCGCCAGGACGCCGACGAGCACCGCGAGGGACATGTGGGCGTTGGCCACCCAGCCCAGCAGGCCGAGCGAGGCCGCCATGACGATGTAGCCGATGGTCAGCACCCGCACCGAGCCCCAGCGGTCGGTCGCCCAGCCGGCCAGGAAGTTGCCGATGACCGCGCCCAGCCCGTACAGGAAGAGCATGAGCACGGAGCCGGACTCGGAGATGCCCACGGCCTCCAGGGCCGGGACGCTGTAGGCGTAGACGGTGTAGCTGGCGCCCATGCCGAGCACGGTCAGCGGCAGGACGCTGAGCACGGCGGGGCGGCGCAGCACGGCGAGGCGGGTGCGCAGCGCGACCCGGGGGTTGCCGGGCAGCTTCGGCATGATCAGTGCCACGCCGACGGCGATCACCAGGCACAGCAGGGCGACCAGGCCCAGGGCGTAGCGCCAGCCCAGGTAGTTGCTGGCGACGTTGCCGAGCGGGACGCCGAGCGCGGTGGCGATGGTGAGCCCGCCGATGACCACGGCGAGCGCTTTGGCGCGCTGGGCGGGTTTGACCAGCGCGGCGCTGACCGCGCCGGCGTTGGGGGTGAAGGCGGCGGCGCCGGCCGCGGCGATGACGCGGGTGATGATCAGGATGGCGAAGTTCGGCGCGAGGGCGGAGCCCAGGTTGGCCAGGCCCAGCACGATCAGCGCGATCACCAGCAGCATCCGGCGGGGCAGGCGCGCGGTGAGGGTGGCCAGGATCGGCGAGAGCACGGCGTAGGCCGCGGCGAAGACCGTGACCGACTGGCCCGCGGTGGCGGCGGAGACGTGCAGGGACTCGGCCATGGAGGGGAGGAATCCCGCGACGACGAAGGCGTCCGTACCCACGGCGAAGGTGCCCAGGGCCAGTACGAGCGTCGAGGCGAGACCGCGCGCGGGCTGCTCGGCCGGTTTGGTGGCCGGTGCCGACCTGTCGACTGAAATCGAGATATTTGACATCCAGGTTCTCCTCGGACTTCGGCGCTGGTACGGAGAAAGCGTTCGGTCAGCCCGGTGCGACGGCCGGCGGGTCGGGTGGACCGGCCGCCCGGGCGGGCGGGTCGTCGTACGGCGGGTGGGGCCGGGTCAGACGACCTTTGAAGCCAGGCGTGCGAAGAAGCGGCGGGTGCGCTCCACGGTGGCGACAGGGGTGGTGGCCATGACGTCGGCCAGGGTCTGTGCGGCGAGCTGGCGCCGCCAGGCCAGCTCGGCCTTGCGCATCGCGCCGGCGATGCCGCAGGGCTGGTGGAACTCGGCCGCCACCCCCTCCTCGCCCGCGCCGCGCCTGCGTATCTCGGTGCAGGCGAAGGCGTTGCCGGGGCCCTCGATCGCGACCATGACGTCCATGAACGTGATCTTCTCGGGCGGCCGGGCCAGCCGGAATCCGCCGCGGGCGCCGGGTGTCGAGGTCAGGATGCCGCCCCGGGTCAGCGCCTGCAGGTGCTTGTTCAAGTACGTCTGCGAGACGTCGAAGCACGCGGCCAGTCTGGCGGTCGGCACCGGTTCCTCGTTGCCGAGCCATGCCAGCACCAGACAGCAGTGCAAGCCCGTCTCAACCCCTGCGGCCATTCGCATAATCTAGATAGTACACATCCAGGTTAGGGGCGGCCCGATCTGCCGCCGGATATGTCAAGTCGCCGGGCGGCGGCTCCCCTTGGGAAGGGGGGCGCCGCCCGCACGCCACGGTTCGGCGGTGCCCACCCCGCACGGCGGGCGCGTGACCGATACTGGTCGGGTTATGGACATCGTCATCCTTGCTGTAGTCATCGCTGTGGTCGCGCTCGGCGCGATCAGCGGGCTCGTCGTCAGCAGCCGCAAGAAGAAGCAGCTGCCGCCGGCCCCGCCGACCACCCCGTCTGTCACCGCGCCCCCCGCCGAACCACAGGTCGGCGAGGACGCCGAGACTCCCCGCGACGAACCCCGTCGCACCATCGAAGAGGTGGACCTCCCCGCCGCCGAGGCCCCGGTGGCCGAGGCCCCCGTCGCGGAGCCGGAGGCGCCCGCCGCCCCGGCCGAGCCCGAGATCGAGGTCCCGGAGCCGACCGCAGGACGGCTCGTACGGCTCCGCGCCCGCCTCTCCCGCTCCCAGAACTCGCTCGGCAAGGGCCTGCTGACCCTGCTGTCCCGCGAGCACCTGGACGAGGACACCTGGGAGGAGATCGAGGACACCCTGCTGACCGCCGACGTCGGCGTGGCCCCGACCCAGGAGCTGGTCGAGCGGCTGCGCGAGCGCGTGAAGGTGCTCGGCACCCGTACCCCCGACGAGCTGCGCGCCCTGCTGCGCGAGGAGCTGCTGCGGGTCATCGGCACGGACATGGACCGCGAGGTCAAGACCGAGAACGCCATCGGCAAGGACGGCCAGGAGATCCCGGGCGTCGTCATGGTCGTCGGCGTCAACGGCACCGGCAAGACCACCACCACCGGCAAGCTGGCCCGCGTCCTGGTCGCCGACGGCAAGTCCGTCGTGCTGGGCGCGGCGGACACCTTCCGTGCCGCCGCCGCCGACCAGCTGCAGACCTGGGGCGAGCGGGTCGGTGCCCGTACCGTCCGCGGCCCCGAGGGCGGCGACCCGGCCTCCATCGCGTTCGACGCGGTGAAGGAAGGTATCGCCGAGTCCGCCGATGTCGTCCTGATCGACACCGCGGGCCGGCTGCACACCAAGGCCGGTCTGATGGACGAGCTGGGCAAGGTCAAGCGGGTCGTGGAGAAGCACGGCCCGGTCGGCGAGGTGCTGCTGGTCCTGGACTCCACCACAGGCCAGAACGGCCTGGTCCAGGCGCGGGTCTTCGCCGAGGTCGTGGACATCACCGGTGTCGTCCTGACCAAGCTGGACGGTACGGCCAAGGGCGGCATCATCGTCGCCGTCCAGCGCGAGCTGGGCGTACCGGTCAAGCTGGTCGGCCTGGGCGAGGGCGCGGACGACCTCGCGCCGTTCGAGCCGGAGGCGTTCGTCGACGCGCTGATCGGCGACTAGCCCGCCGAGTCACCGGCCCCCGCCGGGGGAGCCCGCCCGTGCCCCGCCGCATCCACTGCGGCGGGGCACTGTGCGTCCGGCGCCCCGTTGTCCGGGCCGGGGCGCCGGGGCGGTCAGAGGGGGAAGGCCTGCGGGGCCGGGGGGAGTGCGCCGCCGGCCGCGCGGTGGCAGACGTAGGCGAGGGTGCCCAGCAGGAGGCGGGCCTGGGGCGGGCAGCAGGCCGACTCCAGGGCCGGCGGGCGCAGCCAGCGCATCGGGCCCAGGCCGCCGAAGTCGCAGGGCGGCGCGGTGATGTGGTCGCCGGGCCCCAGCGGGCGCAGGTCGAGGTCGGCGTCGTCCCAGCCCATGCGGTAGAGCAGGTCGGGGAGGTCGGCGGCGGCGCCGGGGGCGACGAAGAACTGCGCGCGGCCCGTCGGGGTGGCCGCCACCGGGCCCAGCGGCAGACCCATCCGCTCCAGCCGGATCAGTGCGAAGCGCCCGGCCGGCTCCGGGACCTCCAGGACGTCGAAGGACCGGCCCACGGGGAGCAGCACGGCCGCGCCCGGGGTCTGCGCCCACGCGGCGGTGGTCTCCTCGAGGGTGGCGCCGGCGGGTACCACCGGCGCGAAGCCCAGCGGGTGTGCGCCGGGCGCGGGGCAGTCGGCCGCCCCGCAGGAGCAGTCCGTACGGCCGCCGATGCGCAGTGCGCGGGCGCCGGGGACGACGTCCCAGCCCCACAGTCCGGTGTATTCCGCGGCGGTCGTGCCCTCCGCGGAACGGGAGCGGCGCCGGGAGCCGGACCGCATGTCCCGGATGCCGCCGATCGTGAAGCCCATGCCCCCTCCAACGGGATGTGGATGCCGGTGGTTACGAGTCGGAACGCTGCCGTCACGCTCCGTCGGCCGGCGGTGCTCTCGGTGGTGCGGCGTAGCGCGCCGGGTGGTGCGGTGCGGCGTATGCGCCCACGCGCGCTTCGCTCCGCCCAACGCTTCTCGACCTGTGTCAAGTCAATCGCGAGGAGTGGCAGAGGAGTTCATTCGAAGGGGTGGCGAATGGTGGCGTTTCCTGGATCGCCCTCGCCGGAGGCGTGATCGTAGGATTACTTTCGGTGCACGGACCCCGTAGAGGCAGTACTCACACGGGTATGCCGGAGGCATGGCACCGACCGCGCCCGGTCGGTTTCGGTTGGCCGGTTTACGTGATCGGGTAGATGCTCCTGCGGACAGGTGACCTCAACACGCGGCATCCTGTTGTTGGTTCAGGAGCACAGCGGAAATCGGAATGGGGGCGTTCCAGTGGGCGGCAACGGCAGCACCGGCGTTGACAAACGCCCCAACGAGCAGTTGGGATCATGGTTCGTACGCAGCGGCTGGTCCAAGGGCGAGCTGGCGCGGCAAGTGAACCGGCGGGCCCGCCAGATGGGCGCGCACCACATCAGCACCGACACCTCGCGGGTCCGCCGCTGGCTGGACGGCGAGCAGCCGCGCGAGCCCATCCCGCGGATCCTGTCCGAGCTGTTCTCCGAGCGCTTCGGATGCGTGGTCGGCATCGAGGACCTCGGACTGCGGCCGGCCCACCAGTCACCGTCCGTCTCGGGTGTCGACCTGCCCTGGGCCGGACCCCAAACGGTCTCCCTCATCAGCGAGTTCTCGCGCAGCGACCTGATGCTGGCCCGGCGCGGCTTCCTGGGCACCTCGCTCGCGCTGGCCGCGGGCCCCGCCCTCATCGAGCCCATGCAGCGCTGGCTGGTGCCGGTTCCCGTGGGCCAGGGCGGCGAGATGCAGCCCGTGGCGGCCGACCGCACCCGGCGCGGCACCCGGCTGTCCAAGCCGGAGCTGGACCTCCTGGAGTCCACGACCATGATGTTCCGGCAGTGGGACGCCCAGTGCGGCGGCGGACTGCGCCGCAAGGCGGTGGTCGGCCAACTGCACGAGGTCACCGACCTGCTCCAGGAGCCGCACCCCGAAGAGGTCTCCCGGCGGCTGTTCAAGGTCGCCGCCGAACTCGCCGAGCTCGCGGGCTGGATGAGCTACGACGTCGGCCTCCAGCCCACCGCCCAGAAGTACTTCGTCCTCGCGCTGCACGCCGCCAAGGAGGCCGGCGACCGTCCGCTGGGCTCCTACGTCCTGTCCAGCATGAGCCGCCAGATGATCCACCTGGGCCGCCCCGACGACGCCCTGGAACTCATCCACCTCGCCCAGTACGGCAGCCGCGAAACGGCCACCCCCCGCACCCAGTCGATGCTGTATGCGATGGAGGCGCGGGCGTACGCGAGCATGGGCCAGCCCAGCAAGGTCAAACGGGCGGTGAGGATGGCCGAGGACACCTTCGCCGACGTGCTGCCCGGCGAGGGCGACCCGGACTGGATCCGCTTCTTCTCCGAGGCGGAGCTGAACGCGGAGAACGCCCATTCCTACCGCGATCTCGCCTACGTGGCCGGGCGCAGCCCGACGTACGCCTCGCTGGCCAACCCCGTCATGGAGCGCGCCGTCGAGCTCTTCGGCAAGGACGAGGAGCACCAGCGTTCCTACGCCCTCAACCTCATCGGCATGGCCACCGTCCACCTCCTGCAGAACGAGCCCGAGCAGAGCGCGGCGGTCGCGCGCCTGGCGCTCCCCCTGGCCAAGAAGGTCCGCTCCGAGCGGGTGAACACCCGGCTGCGCAAGACCGTCGACACCGCGGCACGCGACTACGCCACCGTCGCCGAAGTGGTCCAGCTCAGCGACGAACTCGCCGAGCACCTGCCGGAATCCGCCGCGGAGGCCGTCTGAGACGGCGCCCGTTGACTCCGGCCGCGGCCTCCACCCCGTACAGCCCGACTCGGCTCCCCCACGCCAGGTCATACGGGTGGTCGTCGCGGTCGGGCTTGCGGTGTGCGCGGGACGATAACGGGCCGGGGAGCGCTCCGTAGCGCAGTTCATGTCCGCGTAACACGGCAGGCGGGTTCGTCACTGGGGTGAAACACCTACGGGCGCTGGGCGAAACGGCGCTGCGACAAGGTCTTGGCGAAAGTCGGCCCTTCACAGCACCACGCCCGCACGGGCCGCATCGACGACGAGGAGACGCCGATGCCCCCAGGCATCCTGACGCTCGCGGCGGAAAAGGCGGAGCTCAGCCCGGCCAACACCGGGTTCATGCTGCTCGCCTCCGCACTGGTGATGATCATGACGCCCGGCCTGGCCTTCTTCTACGGAGGCATGGTCCGGGTCAAGAGCGTGCTCAACATGCTGATGATGAGCTTCATCAGTCTGGGCATCGTCACCCTCCTGTGGGTCCTGTACGGATTCGGGCTCGCCTTCGGCGACGACAGCGGCGGCGTCATCGGCTGGAGCGGTGACTTCGCGGGCCTGAGCGGCATCGGGCTGACCGAGCTGTGGGGCACCAGCACCGTGCCGGTCTACGTCTTCGCCGTCTTCCAGCTGATGTTCGCGATCATCACACCCGCGCTGATCAGCGGTGCGCTCGCGGACCGCGTGAAGTTCACCGCCTGGGCGCTGTTCATCGCGCTGTGGGCCACCGTGGTCTACTTCCCCGTCGCCCACTGGGTCTGGGCCGAGGGCGGCTGGCTCTTCGACCTGGGCGTCATCGACTTCGCCGGCGGCACCGCCGTCCACATCAACGCCGGCGCCGCGGCGCTCGGCGTGATCCTCGTCGTCGGAAAGCGCATCGGCTTCAAGAAGGACCCCATGCGGCCGCACAGCCTGCCGCTGGTGATGCTGGGCGCGGCCCTGCTGTGGTTCGGCTGGTTCGGCTTCAACGCCGGTTCCTGGCTGGGCAACGACGACGGGGTGGGCGCGGTCGCCTTCGTCAACACCCAGGTGGCCACCGCCGCCGCGATGCTGGGCTGGCTCGCGTACGAGAAGCTGCGGCACGGCTCGTTCACCACCCTGGGCGCGGCCTCCGGCGCGGTGGCCGGACTGGTCGCCATCACCCCGGCGTGCGGCGCGGTCAGCCCGCTGGGCGCGATCGCCGTCGGCGTCATCGCGGGCGTGCTGTGCGCCATGGCCGTCGGCCTGAAGTACCGCTTCGGCTACGACGACTCCCTCGACGTCATCGGCGTCCACCTCGTCGGCGGTATCGCCGGATCGCTGCTGGTCGGCCTGTTCGCCACCGGCGGCGTGCAGAGCGAGGCCAAGGGGCTGCTGTACGGCGGCGGCTTCGAGCAGCTGGGCAAGCAGGCCGTCGGCGTGGTGTGCGTCCTGCTGTACTCCCTCGTCGTCTCCTACCTCCTTGCCAAGGCCATCGACTCGGTGATGGGCTTCCGGGTCGGCGAGGACGAAGAGGTCTCCGGCATCGACCAGGCCGCGCACGCCGAGACGGCGTACGACTTCAGCGGCGTGGGCAGCGCGGGCGCCCGTACGACCCCGCCCGCCACCCCCGTACGCGCCGAGCCCGGCACCAGCGCCGCCGCACCGGCGGCCCCCGCGAAGAAGGTTGAGGCATGAAGCTCATCACGGCAGTCATCAAGCCGCACCGGCTCGACGAGGTGAAGGAGGCACTGCGCGACTTCGGCGTCCAGGGCCTGACCGTCACCGAGGCCAGCGGATACGGGCGCCAGCGCGGCCACACCGAGGTCTACCGGGGCGCGGAGTACACCGTCGACCTGGTGCCCAAGGTCCGCATCGAGGTCCTGGTGGACGACGCGGAGGCCGAACGCCTGGTGGAGGTCGTGGTCAAGGCGGCCCGCACCGGCAAGATCGGCGACGGCAAGGTGTGGAGCGTGACGGTGGACGAGGCGGTACGGGTGCGGACGGGAGAGCGGGGCCCCGACGCGCTGTGACGCCGCGGAGCGCCCGGCGGGCCGAGACGACCGAGGAGCAGCTGACGTGACGCAGACGGTGCGGGACGAGGGCGAGGCCGCGAGCGAGGGCGGATACGCCGCCGCGCGGGTGCGGCTGCTGCAGGGGGACGGGCCGGCCGGGCCGCCACGGCGCGCGGCGCTGGCACGGCTGACCGACGAGTGGCTGGCCGCACTGCTGGGGCAGGCGGCCGCTGCCACCGGAGTGCGGGGGGCCGCGCTGGTGGCCGTCGGCGGCTACGGGCGCGGCGAGCTGTCCCCACGCAGCGACCTGGACCTGCTCCTGCTGCACGACGGCCGGGCCGCCCCGGCCGCCGTCGCGGCCCTCGCCGACCGCCTGTGGTACCCCGTGTGGGACCTCGGCGTGGCCCTGGACCACTCCGTACGCACCCCCGCCGAGGCCCGCAAGGCCGCCCGCGCGGACCTCAAGGTCCACCTGGGCCTGCTGGACGCCCGCCACCTGGCGGGCGACGAAGGGCTCACCGCCGCGCTGCGCACCACCGCCTTCACCGACTGGCGCGAACAGGCCCCCAAGCGCCTGCCCGAACTCCACGAGATGTGCCTCGAACGCGCCGAAAAACAGGGCGAGTTGCGCCATCTGCTGGAGCCGGACCTCAAGGAGGCGCGCGGCGGCCTGCGGGACGCCGCCGCCCTGCGCGCCATCGCCGCGTCCTGGCTCGCCGACGCCCCCCGCGAGGGCCTGGCCGGGGCCCGCTCCCACCTGCTGGACGTACGCGATGTGCTGCACCTGCTCACCGGCCGCGCCTCGGACCGCCTCTCCCTGCAGGAACAGGACCAAGTGGCCGACACCCTGGGCCTGTTGGACGCCGACGCGCTGCTGCGCCAGGTGTACGAGTCGGCGCGCACCATCTCCTACGCCGCCGATGTGACCTGGCGCGAGGTCGGCCGGGTGCTGCGCGCGCGGTCGGTACGGCCCGTCCTGCGCGGACTGCTGGGCGGGCGCGGCGCGGCCCGCGGCGAGCGCTCACCGCTGGCCGAGGGCGTCGTCGAGCACGACGGCGAGGTGGTGCTGGCGCGCACCGCACGCCCCGAGCGCGACCCCGTACTGCCGCTGCGGGCCGCCGCTGCCGCCGCCCAGGCCGCACTGCCGCTGTCCACCCACGCCGTGCGGCGGCTGGCCGCCACCGCGCCCGCGCTGCCCCTCCCCTGGCCGCCCGAGGCCCGCGAAGAGCTGATCACGCTGCTGGGCGCGGGCGCGCACACCGTCCCCGTCTGGGAGGCGCTGGAGGCCGAGGGGCTGATCGCGCGGCTGCTGCCCGACTGGGAGCGGGTCAGCTGCCGCCCGCAGCGCAACCCCGTGCACCTCTACACCGTCGACCGCCACCTGGTGGAGTGCGCGGTGCGCGCGGCCGCCCTGACCCGCCGGGTGCACCGCCCCGACCTGCTGCTCGTCGCCGCGCTGCTGCACGACATCGGCAAGGGGTGGCCCGGCGACCACTCGGTGACGGGCGAGACCATCGCCCGCGACGCGGCCGCCCGGCTGGGCTTCGAGGCCGCCGACGTGGACGTGATCGGCCGCCTCGTACGCCACCACCTCCTGCTTGTCGAGACGGCCACCCGGCGCGACCTGGACGACCCGGCGACCATCGCCACGGTGGCCGGGGCGGTCGGCTGCGCCGGGACGCTGGAGCTGCTGCACGCGCTCACCGAGGCCGACGCGCGGGCCACCGGGCCCGCCGCCTGGAGCACCTGGCGCGGCGCGCTGGTGGCCGACCTGGTCCAGCGGGTCGCGTACCGGCTGGCGGGCGAGCCGGAGAGCGCGTCCGGCGCCGGGTGGGAGCCGTCGGCAGAACAGGAACGGCTGGCGGTGGAGGCCTGCCGTACCGGCGGGCCCGTACTGGCCCTGCACGCGCAGGCCGAGCCGCGGACCGCGCAGGACGATCCGCAGCCGGTCGGCGTCGAGCTGCTGATCGCCGTCCCCGACCAGCCCGGTGTGCTGCCCGCGGCGGCCGGGGTGCTGGCCCTGCACCGCCTCACCGTGCGCGCCGCCGACCTGCGGGCGCTGGACCCGATCGGGCAGGGCACGGTGCTGCTGCTGACCTGGCGGGTGGCGGCCGAGTTCGGTTCGCTGCCGCAGGCGGTGCGGCTGCGCGAGGACCTGGTGCGGGCCCTGGACGGCTCGCTGGACATCCCCGCCCGCCTCGCCGAGCGCGAACGCGCCTACGCCCGGCGCTCCCGCGGCGCCCTCGCCCCGCCGCCCCGGGTCACCCTGGCGCCCGGCGGCTCCAAGGTGGCCACCGTCATCGAGGTACGCGCCCAGGACGCGCAGGGGCTGCTGCACCGCATCGGGCGGGCGCTGGAGGAGGCGGGCGTACGGGTACGCAGCGCACACATCAGCACCCTCGGGGCCAATGCGGTGGATGCGTTCTATGTGACCGATGCGCGGGGTGAGCCGCTGTCGCAGGAAGCGGCGCGTGAGGTGGCTGCGGTGGTCGAGAGGGGCCTGCGGTGAGCGGGCGCGGCCTGTTCACGAAGGGGTTCGGTCACGCGATTCCCGCGGACTTTCCCCGTGCGGATACCCTGGGGACTCGTATCTGACCGCCCCTGACACGAGGATTCGCGACCGCCGTGTTCGACACACTTTCCGACCGCCTCGCAGCGACGTTCAAGAACCTCCGGGGCAAGGGCCGCCTTTCCGAGGCGGACATCGACGCCACGGCGCGCGAGATCCGTATCGCCCTGCTGGAGGCCGACGTCGCGCTGCCCGTCGTACGGGCCTTCATCAAGCAGGTCAAGGAGCGCGCTCTTGGCTCCGAGGTCTCCCAGGCGCTGAACCCCGCCCAGCAGGTCATCAAGATCGTCAACGAGGAGCTCGTCGGCATCCTCGGCGGCGAGACCCGCCGGCTGCGCTTTGCCAAGACCCCGCCGACGGTCATCATGCTCGCCGGTCTGCAGGGTGCCGGTAAGACCACCCTGGCCGGAAAGCTCGGCCGCTGGCTCAAGGGGCAGGGCCACGCCCCGCTGCTGGTGGCCTGTGACCTCCAGCGCCCCAACGCCGTCAACCAGCTGAGCGTGGTCGCCGAGCGCGCGGGAGTGGCGATCTACGCCCCCGAGCCGGGCAACGGCGTCGGCGACCCGGTCAAGGTCGCCAAGGACTCCGTCGAGTTCGCGCGCTCCAAGCAGCACGATGTCGTCATCGTCGACACCGCGGGCCGCCTGGGCATCGACCAGGAGCTGATGCAGCAGGCCGCGGACATCCGCGACGCGGTCAGCCCCGACGAGGTCCTCTTCGTCGTCGACGCGATGATCGGCCAGGACGCGGTCAACACCGCCGAGGCCTTCCGCGACGGCGTCGGCTTCGACGGCGTGGTCCTGTCCAAGCTGGACGGCGACGCCCGCGGTGGTGCCGCGCTCTCCATCGCGCACGTCACCGGCAAGCAGATCATGTTCGCCTCCAACGGCGAGAAGCTGGACGACTTCGACGCGTTCCACCCGGACCGCATGGCGTCCCGCATCCTGGGCATGGGCGACATGCTCAGCCTGATCGAGAAGGCCGAGCAGACCTTCAGCCAGGCCGAGGCCGAGAAGATGGCGGCCAAGCTGGCGAAGGGCCCCAAGGAATTCACGCTCGATGACTTCCTGGCACAGATGGAGCAGGTCCGCAAGATGGGCTCCATCTCCAAGCTGCTGGGCATGCTGCCGGGCATGGGCCAGATGAAGGACCAGATCAACAACCTGGACGAGCGGGACGTGGACCGCACCGCCGCGATCATCAAGTCGATGACGCCGGGCGAGCGCCAGGACCCCACCATCATCAACGGCTCGCGCCGGGCCCGTATCGCCCGTGGTTCCGGTGTCGAGGTCAGCGCGGTCAAGAACCTCGTCGAGCGGTTCTTCGACGCCCGCAAGATGATGTCGAAGATGGCCCAGGGCGGCGGCATGCCGGGGATGCCCGGGATGCCGGGCATGCCGGGCATGGGCGGCGGAAAGAAGAAGAAGCAGCAGCCCAAGAAGGTCAAGGGCAAGCAGCGCAGCGGCAACCCCATGAAGCGCAAGGCCGAGGAGGAGGCCGCGGCGGCCCGCCGTGAGCAGGCCCAGACCGGCGGCGCGTTCGGCCTCCCGGCAGGCCAGGACGCCAAGGACTTCGAACTCCCCGACGAGTTCAAGAAGTTCATGGGCTGAGCGCCCCGCGCGCATCCCCGGCACGGCCGAGCGAGCCCCCGTCCCGAATCCCGGGCGGGGGCTCGCCGCCGTCACGGAGCCCGCAGCGCTCCACTGGAAGCGGTCACGAGGCCGCAGGCCGGTGAGGGGCGGTCGCACAGCTCCCCGGGGGAAGGGCGCCGGACGTCGGCAAGGCCGCCTAGCGGGCGTCCCGCACCCCGGCGGCCCGCTGCCCCAGGAACCGCTCGACCGTCTCGCGGTGCCTGCGCTGCCTGCGCCGCGTCACCAGCGGCGCCAGCACGGCCCCCGCCGCCAGGAGCACGGCCGCGCACAGCGCAGCGGCCGTCGCCGCGGACGAGACGTCGGCCAGCCGCCAGCCCAGCGCCGCCAGTGCGGCCGCCGCCAGGGCGCACACGAGCACCAGGGGTACGGGAGAGGAGTGCGCGGCCTCCGCGATACGCCGCTGCGCCGAGGCGACCTCCCAGGGAAGCGGCGGATACTGCCAGCCGCCGTCCGCGGTCGGCTCCAGCCGCAGCCCTTCGTGCAGCGAGTCGTCCCGCGCGAACACCATCCGGTACGTGCCCCGGCCGACGCTCTCGGCCTCGCGCAGCGCATAGCCGAACTGATAGCCGATCAAGGTCGCCCGGTCGGCCTGGCACCCGTCGGAGCGGCTGAGGACCAGCTCGGCCCGGCCGCGCCCGTCGAAGTGCGCCGCTATCTCACCGTCCCGCACCGCTGACCACTCTCCTTCCCCGTGGCCGCAAATCTACCGGCGGGACACCACGCCGGGCCGCCGCCGGTGCCCCGCCTGCGCGAATGTGTCCAAAGGGTTGTCCCGGAAGGGCAGACCCGGGGCCGGCGGGGGCATCGCGGCCCCGCTCACAGTGCCCGACCCCGTGCGTCGTACAGCCCGGACAGACACGGGGCGCCCGTGGAGAGGCCGGTGACCACGGCGACGTTGCTGCGGGTGACGAAGATCTGGGTGCGAAAGGCGAGGACGACGGTGTCGCCGGGGCGGGCGTCGCCGGGGGACAGGAGGCGGTAGTAGTCGATGTTCGCGGCGGGGGCGGCGGCGACGGACAGGCGGGCGCCGGTGCGCGGGACGAGGGCGGAGACGATGGCCGCGCGGGGGTAGAAGCCGCCGCCGTGCACGGCCGGGCGGCCGTCGGCGAGGGTGTGGGCGACCTCGGTGACGTAGACGTAGGCGGGGCGTTCGGGCTGATGGGGGTCGGCGGCGTGCAGCGGGGTGGTGCCGGTGAGGGCATGGCCCGGCTCTCCGTGGGTGGCGCCCAGGCGGTGCAGCAGGGGGAGGGTGGCGGCGCAGGTGACACCGGGGGCGCTGAGAAGGGGCGAGGGGATTCCGCGCCCGATGAGCAACCGGCGGGCCGCGCGGGCCAGTTGAAAGGTCTCGGTGGGGCCGGGGCGGCCGGTGGCGGGGTCGCACGCGAGGCACGGGAAGGCGGTGACGCCCGCGAGAGCGATGCCGGGGAGGCGTTCGGCGGCCGCGGCGAAGGCGTCCAGAGCGGCGAGGGGCACACCGCCCTCCTGGCCCGGGTGGACGTCGCCCGGCGCGCCTTCGATGCGTACGAGCACGTCCTGTACGCGGCCGAGCCGGGCGGCCGCCTGCGCTACGGCACGGGCGTTGGCCAGGTCGTAGACGGTGACCGCCCGCGGGCGCCAGGACAGCATCCGGGGCAGCTCCCGCACCGGGATCTGCACCAGGTGGCCCAGGTTCCCCGGCCGCGCGCCCGCCGCGTACAGCGCACGGGCCTCGGGCGAATCGATCGCCGCGAAGCGCGGGATGTGCCGCGTGATGGCCCGGATCAGCTCCGGGTTGCGGCCGAGCTGCTTGACCACGAACCACAGGCCCAGGCCCAGGCGGCCGGCCGCGCGCGCCAGCAGCGCCGCATTGGCCGCGACCGCGTCGGCGTCCATGACGTAGGTGTCCGGCGGCACGGCGCCCTCGTGGTGCAAGGCGGCCGCGCAGTCGGCCAGTTGGGGATTGCGGGCGAGCACGGTGTCCAGGAACACGCTCAGTCCCCAAGATCGCCCGGAGGGGGAGCGGGTACCTCGCGCACGGCCCGCAGGAAGGGCGGGTCGTGGTCGGCGTACGGCCGCTGCCCGCCGCACGGCAGCAGCCCGTCGCGGCCGTCCCGCAGCTCGCGCAGGTCGTGCAGCGCCCGCCGCAGGATGTCCAGCACGAGATTGGCGCCGGCCCGCATGGGGTTGATCCGTACCGTCCAGTCGGCGAGCTGCGGGGCGTCCTCCAGGCAGGAGGCGGACATCCGGTAGAAGAGCGGGGCGATCTCGTAACGGGAGTTGGCGCCGACGGGATAGGGGGCGGCGCCGTGCCGCGCGGCGGCGGCCGGCAGCGCGCGGGCGACCGGCCGGTCCAGCCTCAGCAGCAGACACCGGTCCTGGAGGTTGGCGATGCGCACCTCGGCCACCCCGGGCACCTCGCCCGCCGTCAGCCGCTCGGCGATCTCGGTGCCCACCCGCGACTGCACCGACCACATCACCGGCACATGGGTCAGCGCGCGCAGCGCGTCCAGCGCCTGGTGACCCTGGACCTGGCCGCCGCCGGAGTAGTTGTCGGCGCGCACCCGCTCCACCAGGTCGGCGGCGCCCGCGACGACCCCCACGCCCTCCGGGCCGTGCAGCTTGAACAGCGAGAAGCAGGAGGCGTCGGCGCCCAGCTCCACCCCGCAGGAGGGCACCCTCAGCACCGCGTAGTTGTCGTCCACCACGGTCCGCACCCCCGCCGCCCGGCAGGCCGCCAGCACCTCGCCCACGTCGTAGGAGTCCGCCAGCCGCTGCCGGCTGTGCTGGACATAGGCCCACCCGAAACGCCCGCCGGCCAGCGTACGGGCCAGCTCCGCACGGTCGTTGAAGTCCGCGGTGACCACCTTGACGCCCAGGGTCCGCAGGGTGACCGCGGTGGTGCGGTACGCGGGAGCGCGGTGCACCAGCAGCGGATCGCCCACCGTCAGTACGGCGCCGAGCGCGGCCCGGATCGCACCGGTGCCCGCGCCCTGCACCAGCGCCGCGTCCTCGGCCCCGAAGAAGTCCGCGAGCACCGCCTCGGCGCGCGCGGTGGTCCGCGGCCGCCCCAGGCCCGGCACCACGCCGCTGTCCGCGGCGAAGAGCTGGTGCCCCTCGAAGTGCCGGGCGGTGCACTCCAGCAGCCGGAACTGCTTGCGTACGGCCTCCTCCAGCGGCACGGTCGGCAGCGGGTGGGTACGCGGCAGCCGCACCCGAGCCCCGCCCGCTTCTCCTGTCGCGCTCTCCTCGATTTCCCCTTCCACCTCGTCCACCCCGCCCGCCCCGTCATCGGTGCTGTGTGCCATCCCCGTACTCCTCACTGTCCGCGCCGGTCAGAAAACGCACTGGATTGCGGCGCGTCAACAGGTCGATCAGGCCGTCGTCCGCGCCCGCCGCCCGCAGGCGGGGCAGGAAGGCGCGGAAGAGGTGTCCGTAGCCGCCCCCGCCCTCGGCGCGCAGATAGCCGTGGCGCGAGATGTCGCAGCTGAGCAGGGCCCGCTCGGCGTACCCGGCCTCCAGCAGCGCCAGCAGCAGCCGCAGCCGGTCCGCGTCGCCGGCGTAGCGCTCCTTGCCGATCGTGTCGAAGGCGACGTACGCCCCCGAGGCCGCCAACTCCCGGTGTACGTACGGGTCGTCGAGCAGGTCCTGATGGCCGATGCACACCCGGTGCGCGGGCAGCCCGGCGGCGGTGACCAGCTCCAGCTGGGCCGGGCCGCCCCGCCCCAGCTGGGCGTGGGTGGCCAGGGACAGCCCGGTGGCGCGCGCGGCGCGGGCGGCGGCGCGCAGCGCGCGGGCCTCGGGGGCGCTGGGGCGCTCGCCGTGGCTGCCGACCTCGCCGATCAGGCCGGGGCGCACCCGGGTGCCGTCCGCCGCACCGGCGATCTCGCCGAGCAGGGCCTCGGTCAGCCGCTCCTCGCTCGCCGCGGCCAGAGCGGCCGGGTGGAAGTCCTCGTAGTACCAGCCGGTGGACACGACCACCGCGACGCCGGACGCCCGCGCGAGACGGGAGGCCGCCAGCGGGTCGCGCCCCATGCCGCGACAGGTCTGGTCGACCAGCAGCGAAAGGCCGAACTCCGCGCGTAGAGCGGACAGTTCAGCGGCGACGGCAGCCTCGTGCGCGGGGCCCAGGACGGCCTCGCGGTCGGTGTCCCGGCGCAGGTCCAGGGCCAGGTGCTCATGGGGCAGCACCGGGCCCCGTACGGCGTGCGCGGGCAGTGGCCCGGCGGTGGTGTGAACGACGGGCACGTCGGCTCAGCCCGCCTTGACGGGGGTGAACAGGCCGAGCCAGTACAGGAGGTTCAGGGCGACACCGCCGACGATCACCGCGGCCGGCGCCGCCGCCATCCGCACCACGATGCGCCCCATCGCCTCGTTGAGCAGGTACAGCCCGCCCACCAGGAGGATGCCCAGCCCGCCGCCCATGGCCTCGGCCGCCATCAGCGACCCGAAGAGGATGGCCAGCTGGAGGGTGTCGCCGATCGCGCCGCGCAGGTGCTCGGAGCAGTCGCGTACGGACGGCAGCCGGCCCAGCACCCGGCCGATCCACGACAGCGCCAGCACCTCGCAGGCGAAGACCAGCGCGCCGCACAGCAGCGCGAGCCAGGGGCTGGGCAGCAGATAGCCGAGGGGGAAGACCAGGGTGAAGCCGACGATGCCGTACGCGCCCGAGGCCAGCGCGGTGGTGGCGATCAGCGGGATGAAGCCCAGCGCCCGGTAGAGGTCCACCTGCGCGGCCTCGGCGTACTGCCCCTTGGCGATCAGGAAGCTGGTGGCCTCGCCGCCGCCGAAGGCGTGCGTCTGCGCCAGCAGGCACACCCCCGCGCCCAGCAGCATGAACAGCGGCAGATGGCGGCGCAGCCGGGCCGCGCTCGCGCCGAACAGCGAGGCGACCGGGTCCGGCGCCGCTGCGGCGCCCGCCGCATTTGGGGGAGGGGCCGCCTCGGCAGGCGCCGCCCGCCGCTCCCGTACGTCCTTGGCCACCGCGAAGCCGATGAGCAGCAGCACCCCCACCGCCATCGCCGGAGCACCCGCGAACACCTCGGGCCACAGCTTCATCGTCAGCACCACGAGCGCCACTTCCACCACGGCGGTCAGCGCACCGCGCGCCCTGCCGAACTGCCGGGTGACCGCCAGCACAGGGAACAGCGCGAACAGATACAGGATCGGCGTGGACATGCGCTGCATCGCCGTCAGGAAATCGACCGGCAGCTCGTGCGCCAGATCGTTGGCGCCGCTCAGCCCGAAGACCACCACCGCGCCCCAGGCCCCGCCCAGCAGCGGCGCCAGCCACTTCTTGGGGGCGAGCAGGCCCAGCACGTCCGTGGGCAGGAACAGCAGCCAGGGGTTGAGGACCCCGGAGGCCAGCGCCATCGGGGCGCCCAGCCCGAAGACGAACCCGGCGCTGAGCCCGAAGGACACCGCCGCCGGGGCGCCGCGGGTGCTGCGCCCCTGGACGAAGTCCAGCAGGAAGGGCCGTACGCCGTCGTTGAAGACGGCCAGCGCCAGATGCGCCAGGAGCGCGGTCAGCGCGCACAGGCCGATGACGGTCAGCTGCTGCGCGAGCGGGAGGTCGAGGCCCGCGCCCGCGGCGAGGTGGGGGAGCGGGGCCGTGGGGCCGGCGAGCAGGGCGGCGCCGGGCACCGGGTCAGCCGCGGGCCGCGATGGCGCGGGCGATACGGGCGGCCACCGGGTCGATCTGGTCGACGGCGAAGCCCAGCACCCGCTTGCCCTGCTCCAGAACGGAGTTGATCTCCTCCTCGGTGGGCACGGACCGCCCGAAGGTGTGGCAGGCGGGCTGCCCCATCAGGGCCACCAGGACACCGAGCGAGGCGCCGGCGCCGGTGTGGCAGGTGCCCAGGAAGTAGTCGGCCTGCCCGGCGCGCAGCATCCCCGCCGCGTCCATGTCGTTGCTGGGCCGTACCCTCACCCCGGCCAGCCCCAGCTCGCGCACGGCCCGTTCGACCTCGGCCCTGCCCACTCCGCCGGTGAGGATGGTGGTCATGGTGTGTCCTTTCCCCGCACGCCCCGACCGAGCGCGGCCGTGCCCAGTACCGCCAGGTGCATCGCCAGGAAGTTGATCTCGGATACGGGGAGCGGTGCGCCCAGCTCCTGTTCGGCGCGTACGGACACGGCGTGCGCGCGCACCAGGGCCCGGGGCTGCTCCGCCGCCTGGTCGGCCACAGTTTCCTCCGCGCCCGTCCCCGCGCCGGGGACCGCCGCGCCGTCCTGCACCCGGGTCAGCGCCATCAGCAGATGGCTGGTGAGCATGCCCGCGGTGGCGTCGGTGACGGTGTGGCCCTCCGCGGCCAGCGTGCGCAGCTCGTCGGCGACGAACTCGGCGACCGCGGGGGTGACCCGGCCGCTGTCGCGAAAGATCCGGATGCGCTGGGCGAGCTGGGACTCCATGGGCTTCCTTTCCCGGGACCCCGCGGGGCGACAGTAACCAGGATTCTGGATTCTGGCCCCGGCCGGAAGCCCTGTACGGCACTTCTCTCGTGGCGCGCGTGTCCCTGGCGCGGGGCCGGTCCACGCGGCCTCAGTACGAGGGAACCCGTTCCCCGCGCAGCACTTGGGCCTGCAGCGCCGTGACGGAGGCGAGGTCCAGCGCGCCGAACACCGCGGCCAGCGCCCTGCTCCCGAAGGCGCCGGGGCTCCCCGGGCCGCCCGGCCCCTCGGCCTCCCCCGCGCGTCCCACGAGCGCGGCGCTGGAGTTGCGCAGCGACAGTTGCCGGGTGACCGCGTCGCCCAGCGGCAGCACCTCCACCACGCCGCCGAGCCGCCCCTGCACCTCGTCCAGGTTCCACACCGTGGCATCCGCCCGTCCGCTGCGGAACAGCTCACGCAGCCGCAGGTACGAGCCGTGGACCCACTCCACGTCCGCGCGGCCCGCGAACACCCGCTCGGCCAGGGCGCGTTGGTCCTGCGAGGAGCGGTCGACGGCGACCCGCAGACCGGGGGAGGCCAGCGGGATTCCGCGGCGCAGCAGCAGCCCGTGCCCGCCGACGTAGGTGGCCGGGCCCAGGTCGGCCAGGAGCTGAAGGCGCTGCCCGGCCATCAGCCGGTCCGCGGCGAAGCGGGAGAGCACGACCAGGTCGGCCCGGCCCTCCAGCAGAGCGGCGACCCGGGCGGCGGACCCGCGCAGGAAGGTGATCGCGAAGGGGGCCCCGGCCTCCTCGAAGGCGGCCCGCAGCCCCGTGGCCAGGCCCTCGTAACGGCGGGAGTGGGGCAGCGGCATCGCGGCCCGCAGCGTGCCGAACCCGGACAGCCGCCACAGCAGGCCCCGGTCGGTCCGCAGGAGGAAGGTGCCCAGATGGCCGCGGGCCACGGTCTGGATCGCGCCCGACTCCTCCAGCAGGCGCAGCGCCGCCTGCACGGTGCCGTTGCCGACGCCCAGGCGCTCGGCGAAGTCCCGCACCCGGGGCAGCCGTCCGGCACCCTCACCGGCGCTCCGGCCGATCATCAGGACGGCGAGCTCCCTGGCCGCCAGGCCGTTACGCGTCAGGAACCGCTCGTCGAAGCCGTTCACGCGGCTGACAGTAAACAGAATCCTGGATACTCACAACCGCCGCCAACTCGCCGACCGGGCGGGGACGTTCACCACGGCGCACGTGCGCGCACCGCGCCTCGCGTATGCGCACCACGGCTCACGTACGCGCATCGCGACTCACGTACGCGCGATCAGATACCGGAAGACATTCGCCATCCAGACCGTGCCGTCCGGCCGCTGATGGGGGTGCAGCGCCTCGCACAGCTCCTTGTCCACCTGCGCCGGGTCGGCGACCTGAAGCGCGTCGTCGAACAGCCCCGTGGACAGCAGCCCGCGCACCGCGCTCGGCAGGTCGGCGTACCCGAACGGGCAGGCCACCCGGCCCGAGCCGTCCGGCCGCAGCCCCACCCGCTCCGCCAGCTCCTCCAGGTCGTCCCGGCCACTGGGCCGCCAGCCGCCCGCCGTACGCAAGGGATCGGCCAGCCTCTGCGCCACCCGCAGCACACCGGCCGAGGCGCACCGCTCCACCGGCCCCCACCCGCCCAGCACCACCGCGCTGCCGCGCTCGGCCAGGCCCGCCGCCGCCGTCAAGGCGGCCGTCAGCCCCTCGATACTGCTGACACAGCCCACCGGGTGAAAGGCCGTCACCACAGTGAAGGGCCCGCCCTCCGGACCGGCCACCCGCTCCGGCCCGCCGCAGGACAGCCGCGCGGGCGCGGCCCGGCCGCCGCTCCCGCCGGGCCCTTCGGGCACCAGCCGCCGCCGCGCCAGGTCCAGCCGCGCCGGATCCGCGTCCACGCCGCACACCTGCGCGCCGCGCGCCGCGGCGATCAGCAGCGCGAGCCCGGAACCACAGCCCAGCCCGAGCATGCGCGTGCCGGGGCCCACGTCCAGGCGGTCGTACACGGCCTCGTACAGCGGCACCAGCATCCGTTCCTGGATCTCCGCCCAGTCACGGGCGCGCGCACCGGGATCCATCGGTGCCGCAAGGACACGGGAGCCGGGAGAGCCGGAGTGGTGGAGGTGCTGCCGTACGAGCGTGGGTGTCATCGAAAGCGCCCCAATCCGCCGAGATCCCTTGGGTGTCCAGTGGTCGATCGCCCCCGTGTCCCGCCCCGTGTATGTGCGTGTGCGCCCCCGCATTCCAGACAACTCCGCATCCGTCCCCGAGTCCAGGGGTTGCGCCGGGTTGTCTCCCGCGCGCCCCCGAATGCGCCGGGGCCGCCTCCCTGATTGCCGTTACCGCCGGGCGCCGCCGTACCATGCGCGCCATGGCAAAGACTCCCGTTCTCACCCCGCAGGCGGACGACTTCCCGCGCTGGTACCAGGACCTCGTCAGCAAGGCCGAGCTCGCCGACAACGGTCCGGTGCGCGGCACCATGGTCATCCGGCCGTACGGCTACGGGCTGTGGGAGCGGATGCAGCAGGAGATGGACGCGCGCATCAAGGAAGCGGGCGCGCAGAACGCCTACTTCCCGCTCTTCATCCCGCAGTCCTACCTCACCAAGGAGGCCGAGCACGTCGAGGGCTTCGCCCCCGAGTTGGCGGTGGTCACCCACGGCGGCGGCAAGGAGCTGGAGGAGCCGGTCGTCGTCCGCCCCACCTCCGAGACGATCATCAACGACTACTTCTCGAAGTGGGTGCAGAGCTACCGCGACCTGCCGCTGCTGATCAACCAGTGGGCCAACGTGGTCCGTTGGGAGATGCGCCCCAGGGTCTTCCTGCGCACCGCCGAGTTCCTCTGGCAGGAGGGCCACACCGCCCACGCCGGTTACGAGGACGCCCGCGACTACGCCGCGCGCATCCACCGCGACGTCTACGCCGACTTCATGGTCAACGTGCTCGGCATCGACGTCGTGCTCGGTCGCAAGACCGCCAAGGAGCGCTTCGCGGGCGCCATCAACACCCTCACGCTCGAAGCGATGATGCGCGACGGCAAGGCCCTCCAGATGGGTACGAGCCACGAACTGGGCACCAACTTCGCCAAGGCCTTCAACACCTCCTACCTCTCCAAGGAGGGGCAGCAGGAACTGGTCTGGCAGACCTCCTGGGGCGTCTCCACCCGCATGGTCGGCGGCCTGATCATGTCCCACGGCGACGACAACGGCCTGCGCGTCCCGCCGCGCCTGGCGCACATCCAGGTGGTCGTCATGGCCATCAAGGGCGACGAGGCGGTCGCCAAGGTCCGCGAGATCGGCGACGTACTGCGCCGGGCGGGCCTGCGCGTCCACGTGGACGACCGCACCGACACCCCCTTCGGGCGCCGCGCGGTGGACTGGGAGCTCAAGGGCGTCCCCGTCCGCATCGAGATCGGCCCGCGCGACCTGGAGCAGGACTCCGCGATGCTGGCCCGCCGCATCCCCGGCGGCAAGGAGCCGGTACGCCTGGCGGACCTGGAGGCGCTGCTGCCCAAGATCCTGGAGGAGGACCAGGCGCTGCTGCTGCGCCAGTCCCGCGAGCGCCGCGAGTCGCGCACCTCGGACGTACGCACCGTCCAGGAGGCCGCCGAGGCCGCGGCCGCCGGCGGCTGGGCCCGCATCCCGTGGGACGTACTGGGCGAAGAGGGCGAGGCCGCGCTCGCCGAGCAGTCCGTGACCGTACGGTGCCTGGTCGCCGAGGACGGGTCGGTGCCGGCCGACGGCGATACCCCCGGTAACATCGCCGTCGTCGCGCGTTCCTACTGAGCGCCACACTGCTGCACGTGCTCAACTGCCGCCCCGGCGCACGGACTTGGTCCACGCGCCGGGGCGCATGCCCGGCGGCGGTACCGTGTAGACGCGCGGGTACGCCCCGGCTTGGCCCGCACTGCGTGCCTTCTCCGCAGTTCAGCGCACCCGCCCTCCTCGGAACGCATGACCAGAAACTGACTGGTACGTGCAAATTATTTGGGATGCCCCGGAATCGGAACACTGGGCGGTCCCGGCTCGTTGTCACGACGTGAGCACGACACCGCCTGTTCTCGCCGCCGAGCTGGCGCTCGCCTGGGCCGACATTCAACGGCACCACCCCGAGCTGCCGGACCTGGCCGCGCCCGAGTCCCTGATCGGAGAGTCCTCGTCCGCCTGCGGATCAGAGCTCTCCTTCGAACGGCTGCTGCATGAGGCAGTCCACGGCATCGCCGCCGCCCGCGGCGTCCGAGACACCTCGCGCGCCGGCCGCTACCACAACCGCCGATTCCTGGCGATCGCCGAGGAGCTGGGCCTGGACCACGCCGAGGAGCCGCATCCGAGCAGCGGCTTCTCCCTGGTCACGCTCAACCCCGAGGCCAGGAGGCGCTACCGCCCCACCATCGAGCGACTGCAAAGAGCCCTCAAGGCGCACAGCGCAGCCACCGCCGCCGACACCGCCCGCAGCTTCCGCGGCCCCGCGGCCCGGCACGGCTCCTCCGGCGGCGGCGTACGGGTCAAGGCGGTGTGTGACTGCGGGCGCAACGTCCGCGTCGTGCCCTCCGTGCTGGCCCAGGCGCCTATCGTCTGCGGCGGCTGCGGCAAGCCCTTCCGTATCCCCGAGGTGGCCGCGGTCGGCTGACCTGGCGTGGTGTGGCACAATGGCTAGCTGTACTCGACAGCCGACCGGGACCCCTCTCTCCTCCGGCTGACGCGTCCATCGGGCACCCGAGTACCGCAACCCCACGTGGCATCTCGTTGTGCCCAACCACGTCAAGACCAGGAGACACCACTCCCGTGGCAGTCAAGATCAAGCTGAAGCGTCTGGGCAAGATCCGTTCGCCTCACTACCGCATCGTCATCGCCGACTCCCGCACCCGTCGTGACGGCCGTGCGATCGAGGAGATCGGTCTGTACCACCCGGTGCAGAACCCCTCGCGCATCGAGGTCGACTCCGAGCGTGTCCAGTACTGGCTGGGTGTCGGCGCGCAGCCGACCGAGCCCGTCATGGCCATCCTCAAGGTCACCGGCGACTGGCAGAAGTTCAAGGGTCTGCCGGCCCCGGCGCCCATGAAGGTCGCCGAGCCCAAGCCCGACAAGCGCGCCCTCTTCGAGGCCGCCTTCAAGGACAACGGTGACGAGCCGAAGGGTGAGGCCATCACCCCGAAGGCGAAGAAGGCTGACAAGAAGGCGGACGAGGCTGCCGAGGCCGAGTCCACCTCCGAGTCGACCGAGGCCTGAGCATGCTCGAGGAGGCCCTCGAGCACCTCGTGAAGGGCATCGTCGACAACCCCGACGACGTGCAGGTCGCCTCCCGCAACCTGCGCCGCGGGCGCGTTCTGGAGGTCCGGGTGCACCCCGACGACCTCGGCAAGGTGATCGGCCGCAACGGCCGCACCGCGCGTGCCCTGCGCACGGTCGTGGGCGCCATCGGCGGCCGGGGCATCCGCGTCGACCTCGTCGATGTGGACCAGGTCCGCTGAGCATCACAGCACCGGCACGGGCCGGAGGCGGCAGCAGCCGCCTCCGGCCCGTCGTCGTTGTCGCAGACGCATGAGAAAACGAAAGGCACGGATGTGCAGCTGGTAGTTGCGCGGATCGGACGCGCCCACGGAATCAAGGGCGAGGTCACGGTGGAGGTGCGTACGGACGAGCCCGAGCTGCGGCTCGCGCCCGGCGCCGTCCTGGCCACCGAACCGGCCTCCACCGGGCCGCTGACCATCGAGACCGGCCGGGTGCACAGCGGCCGCCTGCTGCTGCGCTTCGAGGGAGTCAAGGACCGCACCGGCGCCGAGGCGCTGCGCAACACCCTCCTGATCGCGGAGATCGACCCCGAGGAACTCCCCGAGGACCCCGAGGAGTTCTACGACCACCAGCTCATCGACCTCGACGTCGTCACCCAGGACGGCACCGAGGTCGGCCGGATCACCGAGATCTCCCATCTGCCCCACCACGACCTCTTGATCGTCGAGCGCCCCGACGGCTCCGAGGTCATGATCCCCTTCGTCTCCGAGATCGTCCCCGAGATCGACCTGGAGGAGCAGAAGGCGGTCATCACCCCGCCCCCTGGCCTCCTGGACGACTCCCAGGCCGAGATCGCCTCCACCCGCGACGCCGAGGCGGCGGAGCAGTCCCGCGGTGAGGACTCGTAATGCGCCTGGACATCGTCACGATCTTCCCCGAGTACCTCGAACCGCTGAACGTCTCCCTGGTCGGCAAGGCCCGCGCCCGCGGACAGCTCGATGTCCGCATCCACGACCTGCGGGAATGGACGCACGACAAGCACAACACCGTCGACGACACCCCCTACGGCGGCGGCCCCGGCATGGTCATGAAGCCCGACCCCTGGGGCGAGGCGCTGGACTCGGTCATCGACTCCGGCAGCGGCTCCGACAGCGGCTCCGACGGCGACTGCGGCGGCGACGAGAAGCCCGTACTGGTCGTGCCCACCCCCAGCGGCAAGCCCTTCACCCAGCAGCTCGCCGTCGAGCTCTCCCAAAAGCCCTGGCTGGTCTTCACCCCGGCCCGCTACGAAGGCATCGACCGCCGCGTCATCGAGGAGTACGGCGACCGCCTGGACGTACGCGAGGTCTCCATCGGCGACTACGTGCTGGCCGGCGGCGAGGCCCCCGTACTCGTCATGGTCGAGGCCATCGCCCGCCTGCTGCCCGGCGTCCTGGGCAACGCCGCCTCCCACCAGGACGACTCCTTCGCCCCCGGCGCGATGGCCGACCTCCTGGAGGGACCCGTCTACACCAAGCCCCCCGAGTGGCGCGGCCGCGGCATCCCCGAGGTGCTGCTCAGCGGACACCACGGCAAGATCGCCCGCTGGCGCCGCGACGAGGCCTTCCGCCGTACGGTCGCCAACCGCCCCGACCTCATCGAGCGCGCCGACCCCGCCTCCTTCGACAAGAAGGACCGCGAAATGCTCTCCATCCTGGGCTGGGGACCGGGCCCGGACGGCCGATTTGGGCGTATGAGCGACGCCGTGGAAGAATAGGCAGCTGCTGTGCGTCCGGCGCGCGCCCCTGCCACAGGGGGAACGACGCCCGCCCGACGGAACGGCACCCCATCACCGTATTCCGATTCCCGCTGATGACCTGTGGCATCAGCGAAGAAAGCAGTAGGTCATGCACCTTCTCGACTCCGTCGACGCCGCGTCGCTGCGCAGCGACGTCCCCGCGTTCCGCCCGGGTGACACCGTCAACGTCCACGTCCGCGTCATCGAGGGCAACCGCTCCCGTGTGCAGCAGTTCAAGGGCGTAGTCATCCGCCGCCAGGGCTCCGGCGTCCGCGAGACCTTCACCGTCCGCAAGGTCTCCTTCTCCGTCGGCGTCGAGCGCACCTTCCCGGTCCACACCCCGATCGTCGAGAAGATCGAGCTCGTGACCCGCGGTGACGTCCGTCGCGCCAAGCTGTACTACCTCCGTGACCTGCGCGGCAAGGCCGCCAAGATCAAGGAGAAGCGCGAGCGCTGAGCCGCTGCCCGCGCGCCCATGGCCCACGGGCCACAGGTGCCGCGCGGTGGAGCGGGCGTTCGGTGCTCCGGCCCGGCCGGATAGGCTCAGGGCCCGATGGACACCGACGCACAGCCTTCAACGCTTCCGGAGCGCGACCGCGGCCCCGCCCCCGAAAAGGGGCCGGAGCCGCGGTCGCGCTCCGCGCGTTTTACGGGGCGCATATCCCGGCTCTGGCGCCGCCCGGTGGCGCTGCTCGCCGCCTGCCTCGTCTTCGTCGTACTGCTCAGCACCTTCGTCGTACAGCCCTTCCTGATCCCCAGCGCCTCCATGGAGAACACCCTGCGCGTCGGGGACCGGGTGCTGGTGAACAAGCTGGCGTACCGATTCGGCGGCGAGGTGCGCCGCGGCGACGTCGTCGTCTTCGACGGCACCGGCTCCTTCGCCCAGAGCGAGCCCGCGGAGAACCCCGTACGGGCCCTGCTGCGCAAGGCCGGGGCGGCCGTCGGCCTGGCCGAGCCCGACAGCACCGACTACATCAAGCGCGTGATCGGCGTCGGCGGGGACCGGGTGACCTGCTGCGACAAACGGGGGCGGATCGAAGTGAACGGCGAGCCCCTGAGCGAGGGCTATCTGCATCCGGGGGACGCCCCCTCCACGGTCGAGTTCGACGTCGCGGTGCCCCAGGGAAAGCTGTGGATGATGGGCGACCACCGCTCCCGGTCCCGGGACTCCCGCGACCACCTGGGCGGACCGGGCGGCGGCATGGTCCCCCTCGACAAGGTCGTGGGGCGGGCCGACTGGATCGCCTGGCCCATGAGCCGCTGGACCTCCCTGGAGCGGCCCGCCTCCTTCGACGGCGTGCCGGCCCCGGCAGGGCCCCATGGGTAGCAGGGGCCGCTCCCGCCAGGGGCAGCGCCGTACGCAGACGCAGGAGGCGCAGGCCCCCTCGGGCCCGACCCGTACGACCCGGCCCGCGACCGGGGGACGCGCCGAGCGGCGGCGCCAGGCACGGCGCATCAAGCGCCGCCGGCGCCGCTCGTACCTGAAGGAAATACCGATCCTCATAGGCGTGGCACTGGCCATCGCGCTGGTGCTCAAGACCTTCCTCGTCCAGGCCTTCGTGATCCCCTCCGGCTCGATGGAGCAGACCATCAAGATCGGGGACCGGGTGCTGGTCGACAAGCTCACCCCGTGGTTCGGCACCAAATCCGAGCGCGGGGACGTCGTCGTCTTCAAGGACCCCGGCACCTGGCTCCAGGGCGAGCAGAACAAGCCCGGCCCCGACCCGGCCGGGATCAAGCAGTTCAAAGAGGTCCTGACCTTCATCGGACTGCTGCCCTCGGCCGACGAACAGGACCTGATCAAGCGCGTGGTGGGGGTCGGCGGGGACACCGTGAAGTGCTGCGACAAGAGCGGCCGGGTCACCGTCAACGGCACGCCCCTGACCGAGCCCTACGTCCACCCCGACAACCCGCCCTCCCAGATCACGTTCTCGGTGCAGGTCCCGGCCGGGCGGATCTTCGTGATGGGCGACCACCGCTCCAACTCCGCGGACTCGCGCTTCCACCTCGACGAGCCGTACCGTGGGACGATCTCGGAGGAGAACGTCGTCGGCAGGGCCGTGGTGATCGCCTGGCCCTTCAAGCACTGGCGCCGTCTGGAGGAGCCGGACACCTTCGCATCGGTGCACGACGCGCCGGGCGCGGCGGCGACCGGGGCCCAAACGCCGCATAGTGTGTCCTTCGAGAGTTTGACCGTACTCCCGACCCCTGCGGAACTCCCGCTCGTTATGGGAGTGGTGGGCCTGCACCGGCTATCGGGCGGGCGGCAGCGTGGAGTGAGGAGTGGATGTGGGGGACTTGGCGGTCGGCGCACGGTCCGGAACCGGAGAGCCCGAAGAGCCGGAGGGGCGCGGTGAGTCCTCGAATCCCTCGACGGACGCCGCGCACCCGGCCGGTGCGACGGGCCCGGCGGACGCTACGGACAGCAAGGAGAGCGGCGGCGTGAAGAAGGCCAAGAAGCCGCGTTCCTTCTGGAAGGAGCTGCCGATCCTCATCGGCATCGCGCTGCTCCTCGCGCTGCTGATCAAGACGTTCCTGGTCCAGGCGTTCTCCATCCCCTCGGACTCGATGCAGGACACCCTGCAGCGCGGCGACCGGGTGCTGGTGGACAAGCTCACCCCCTGGTTCGGCTCCGAGCCCGAGCGCGGCGAGGTCGTCGTCTTCCACGACCCGGGCGGCTGGCTGGACGACACCGTCACCCCCGAGCCCAACCCCGTCCAGAAGGTGCTCAGCTTCATCGGCCTGATGCCCTCGGCCGAGGAGAAGGACCTGATCAAGCGGGTCATCGCGGTCGGCGGCGACACCGTGGAGTGCCAGGGCACCGGCCCGGTCAAGGTCAACGGCAAGGTGCTGGACGAGAAGGATTACCTCTTCCCCGACAACACCCCCTGCGGTGACATGCCGTTCGGCCCGATCAAGGTCCCCAAGGACCGTATCTGGGTCATGGGCGACCACCGCCAGGACTCCCGCGACTCCCGCTACCACCAGGACCTGGAGGGCGAGGGCACGGTCTCGGTCAACGAGGTCGTGGGCCGCGCCTTCACCATCGCCTGGCCGATCAACCGCTGGTCCTTCCTGTCCGTGCCGGACACCTTCGACCAGCCCGGACTGGCGGGCAAGGCCATGGCGGCGGCCCCGGCGGCGGCGGGCCTGGCCGGCGCGGTGCCGATCGTGCTGTGGCGCCGCAGGCGGCTGGTCCGCAAGGCGGCGGAGCGGGTGGCCAAGGGCTGATCAGCCGGGTTCTCCGGTGAGCTTGTGACATGACGGCGGGGCCGTGTTCCGGGTGCGGAACGCGGCCCCGCTTCTGTGTGGCGGCGACTGTGCTGCCTGGTGGCTTCTGCGTGGCTTTTGCAGAGCTTCGTCACGGTTCTCTGTGGTCTCACTGTGATCTTTCGGTGGTCTCTCCGCGGCGGTGACTGTTGTCGACCGCCGGTGATCCCTTCTGGTTCCCGCTGATCGCTGCAAGGCTTACTCGGCGGCGCCCGCCCCGGATAGGGTGCCGTCCCAGATCTTCGACGCGGGTCGGACCCGCGGGGCGGGAGCGGCCGGGATGGGCAGCAGCAGGGGACGCGGGGGCGAGGACCGCGGCCGGACCACGGGCAGTGTGCTGTCCGGGCTGGCGGTGGCCGTCGGCTGTGTGCTGTTCCTGGGGGGCTTCGTATGGGGCGCGCTCATCTATCGCCCGTACACCGTGCCGACCGACTCGATGGCACCGACGATCGGCACCGGGGACCGGGTGCTGGCCGAGCGGATGGACGGCGCGGACATACGGCGCGGTGACGTCGTCGTCTTCGAGGACAAGGCGTGGGGCGATCTGCCGATGGTCAAACGGGTCGTCGGCGTCGGCGGCGACAAGGTCGCCTGCTGCGACAAGGGCCGACTGACGATCAACGACAAACCCGTCGAAGAACCGTATCTTCAGGCCAAGGGACCGGCCTCGCCGACCGGATTCAGCGCCACCGTCCCCAAGGGCCAGCTCTTCCTCCTCGGCGACCACCGCAGCGACTCGCTGGACTCCCGCACCCACCTGACCGACGGCACCCAGGGAGCCGTGTCGCGCAGCGCCGTACGGGCGCGGGTGGACGCGCGCGCCTGGCCGCTGGGCAGCATGGGGATGCTGACGCGCCCCTCGGCCTTCGCCGCGCTGCCCGGCGGGACCTCGACACCTGGACCGCTGCGGCCCATCGCCGTCTCGGTGGTCGTGGGAGCGGTGCTGATCCTGGGGGGAGCGGCGTACGGTCCGATAGCGCGGCTCAGGGGCCGCAAGGAGCGAGGGCCCGGGGACCGGAAGGAGCGGGTGAGCGGCTGAGCGGGACGGGGCGGGGGCGCCGGAGGGCGGGGCGGCGCGGTACGGGGCGAAGGTGCGGCGAAGGAGCGCGGATGACGGAGTGCGGGATGGCGGAGCGCGGTGTGGCTCGAGAAACGGTCGAGGCCGACGAGAATTTCGCGGACGACGGTCCTGGCGGTGCTGGTGCGGGTGTCGCTTCTGGCGGTACGGGTGATGCCGACGGTGTGCGGCAGGCCTCCCGGGTCGTGCTGCTCGACCCGGAGGACCGGATTCTGCTGCTGCACGGCTACGAACCGGACAACCCCTCCGACACCTGGTGGTTCACCCCCGGCGGAGGGGTGGAGGGCACCGAGAGCAGGGAAGAGGCGGCACGCCGGGAGCTGGCGGAGGAGACCGGGATCACAGACGTGGAACTCGGGCCAGTACTGTGGCGCCGCCGCTGCTCCTTCCTCTTCGACGGGCGGCGCTGGGACCAGGAGGAGTGGTACTACCTGGCCCGTACGAGCCGCACCGAGACCGAAATGGGCGGGCAGACGGATCTGGAACGACGCAGTGTCGCGGGCCTGAGGTGGTGGACTTCGGCGGAACTCTCCGCTTCGCATGAGACGGTGTACCCGACCAGACTCGCCGAGCTGCTGCGCACGCTGCTCGACGACGGGCCCCCTAGTGCGCCGGTGGTCCTGGAGACCGAAAGGGTCTGACGCACAATAGGGGGACGCACGGCTGAAGGGGATCTGCCATGAGCGCCGAGGACCTCGAGAAGTACGAGACCGAGATGGAGCTGAAGCTCTACCGGGAGTACCGAGATGTCGTCGGGCTGTTCAAATACGTGATCGAGACCGAGCGCCGCTTCTATCTCACCAATGACTACGAGATGCAGGTGCACTCCGTTCAGGGAGAGGTCTTCTTCGAGGTCTCGATGGCGGACGCGTGGGTCTGGGACATGTACCGGCCGGCCCGCTTCGTGAAGCAGGTACGCGTACTGACCTTCAAGGACGTGAACATCGAGGAGCTCAACAAGAGCGACCTCGAACTTCCGGGTGGCTGAGTTGTCCACAACCGGCGAGTTATCCACCAAGATCCAATAGGTGGGGGCGGAGGCGTCACAGTCGGTGCCGGAGGTGGTGCCGGATGGACGCCGGGAACGCGAAGAACGCCGGGAACGCTGAGAGCATCGAGAAGGCCGGAAGGGCCGCACAGGCTGCGGGGGACGCAGGGGGAGTGGGGCCCGCAGGGCCCTCGGGCGGTGGAGCGGCCTCAGGCTGTGAAGTGGCCTCGGGCTGTGAAGTGGCCTCGGACGCCGGGGCGGTGGCGGACACCGGGGCGACTGCCGGCGTCGGGGCGGTGGTGAAGCGCAGGAGGGCCGGACGGCGGGGCGGGACTGCCTCGGGGGCCTCGGCACCCTCAGTCGCCTCAGCCCCTTCCTGCCGTGAAGACTCCCGGCGGGTGCTGGGCCGCTATGGGGAGCGGCTGGCCGCACGGAGGCTGACGGCGGCCGGAATAAGAATCCTGGACCGCAACTGGCGCTGCCGGGACGGCGAGATCGACCTCGTGGCGGCCGACGGCGACGCACTGGTGATCTGCGAGGTCAAGACCCGTCGCGCCGCTTCGTACGAACACCCGATGGCCGCCGTACGAGCCGAGAAGTGCGAACGACTGCGCCTGCTGGCCGAACGCTGGATGGAGCGCAACGGCGGACCGCCGCCCGGCGGAGTGCGCATCGATGTGATCGGCGTGCTGCTGCCCTCCCGGGGCGCGCCCATCGTCGAGCACGTCAGGGGGGTGGCCTGATGGGATTCGCCCGCACCTGCTCGGTGGCGCTGATCGGCGTCGAGGGCGTGGTGGTCGAGGTCCAGGCCGACCTGGAGCCGGGGGTGGCGGCCTTCACCCTGGTCGGACTGCCCGACAAGAGCCTGTCGGAGTCCAGGGACCGGGTACGCGCCGCGGTGGTCAACTCCGGGGCGGAATGGCCGCAGAAGAAGCTGACCGTAGGGCTCAGCCCGGCCTCCGTACCCAAGGGCGGCAGCGGATTCGACCTGGCCGTGGCCTGCGCCGTCCTCGGCGCGGCCGAGCGCATCGACCCGCGCGAACTCACCGACCTGGTCATGATCGGCGAACTGGGCCTGGACGGCCGGGTGCGGCCGGTGCGCGGGGTTCTCCCCGCGGTCCTGGCCGCGGCCGACGCCGGATACCGCCAGGTCGTCGTGCCGGAGCGGACCGCGGCCGAGGCCTCCCTGGTCCCCGGGGTCTCCGTGCTCGGCGTACGGAGCCTGCGCCAGCTCATCGCCGTCCTCACCGACGAACCGGTGCCCGAAGAGGAGGAACCACCCGAGGAAGGACGGCCGGACCCGCTGCTGGCCGGACTGGTGCTGCCCGGCGCCGGACTCGGCGCGGGACTGCCCGTGGGCGACCGGGCCCCCGACCTGGTGGATGTCGCGGGACAGCACGGAGCCCGCAGAGCACTGGAAGTGGCGGCGGCCGGACGCCACCACATCTTCTTCAAAGGCCCTCCGGGGGCGGGCAAGACCATGCTCGCCGAGCGCCTGCCGGGGCTGCTGCCCGCACTGACACCCAAGGAGTCCCTGGAGGTCACGGTCGTGCACTCGGTGGCCGGGGCGCTGCCACCGGGACAGCCCCTGGTGGACCGGCCGCCCTACTGCTCCCCGCACCACTCCGCGACGATGGCCTCCCTGGTGGGCGGCGGCAGCGGACTGCCCCGCCCGGGAGCCGTATCGCTGGCACACCATGGAGTGCTGTTCGTCGACGAGGCCGCAGAGTGCAGCGCCCGGGTGCTGGACGCACTGCGCCAGCCCCTGGAATCGGGGCATGTGATCGTCGCGAGGGCCGCCGGGATGATGCGGCTCCCGGCGAAATTCCTGCTCGTCCTCGCGGCGAATCCCTGTCCTTGCGGCAGGCACGGCACCGCCGGGGGCGGCTGTGAGTGCAGGCCGTCCACGATCAAGCGATACCGCGCCCGGCTGTCCGGGCCGCTGATGGACCGGGTGGACCTGCGGGTCGCGGTGGAACCGGTGGCGCGCAGCGAACTGCTCTCGCTCGCCCAGAAACCCGAATCCACAGCCACCGTGGCCGACCGCGTCCGGGCCGCCCGCGAGCGCGCCGCGGCCCGCTTGGACGGCACCCCCTGGCACACCAACAGCGAGGTGCCCGGCCACGAACTGCGCACCAGATGGCAGACCGCCCCAGGGGCACTGCGACAGGCCGAGCGCGACCTGGAGTGCGGCCTGCTCACGGCCCGCGGCCTGGACCGCGTACTCCGCGTCGCCTGGACCGCCGCAGACCTCGCAGGCCGCGACCGCCCCACAGCCACCGACGTCGACTGGGCCCTGGAACTCCGCACAGGCATCAGACGAGGCACGGCAATGACCCCGACCCCGGCGTGAACGCCCCCGCCCCGCCCGCAGCGTGAACGACTCCGTCCCGCGGCGGCACGCTGCCGGGCTGTGCTGTGGGCCGTGGGCCGTGGGCCGTGGGCCGTGGGCCGTGGGCCGGAGGCTGCGGGCTGCGGGTTGTGGAGCCATGGCTCGGAGGCCAGGGGCCAGGGGCCGGGGTGGCCCGGCGGCTCCGGCGTGACTGGTTCCGCCCTGCGGCGGCGAGCTGCCGGGCTGGCCTGCGGGCCGTGGGCCATGGAGTCATGGCCCGGGGTCTACGGGCCGAGGTGGTCCGGCAGGACGTGCCAGGTGGGGTTTTGGGGAGAGGGGTGGTCTGGCGGGGGGCTTCGGGGGCGGGAAGGCGTAAGCAGGCAGGTGAGGGCGGGGATATGGGGGAGGGGTCGGTCGGTATGGGGGACAGGGAGCGGTTGGCGCGGGCGGCGTTGACGCGGATCGCCGAACCGGGTGATGAGGCGGTCGGGCGCTGGCTGCGCGAGATGGGCCCGGTGGAGCTCGTACGGGCGCTCACGGGGGAAGGGGAGGCGCCGAGAGGGGCGAGCGAGGCGAAGATCGCGGGGCTGCGGCTGCGGACGGCCAGGCTGGACCCGGCCGCGGACCTGGCGACCGTCGCGGCCCTCGGCGGCCGCTTCGTGTGCCCCGGCGACGAGGAGTGGCCCGGTCAACTGGACGACCTCGGGGACGGGCGCCCGATCGGACTGTGGGTGCGGGGGCGAGCGAACCTGCGGCTGTGGGCGCTGCGTTCGGTCGCCGTGGTCGGAGCGCGGGCCTGTACGGAGTATGGCGCGCACATGGCGGGCACGCTCAGCGCCGGGCTGGCCGACCGGGGCTGGACCGTGGTGTCCGGCGCCGCCTACGGCGTGGACGGCGCCGCGCACCGGGGCGCCCTGGCCGCGGACGGCGCCACCATCGCCGTGCTGGCCTCCGGGGTCGACCGCCCCTATCCGCGCGGACACACCGAGTTGATCGGACGACTCGCGGAACAGGGCCTGGTCATCGCCGAGTTGCCGCCGGGCGATCACCCCACCCGCGGCCGCTTCGTCCTGCGCAACCGCGTCATCGCGGCCCTCACCAGGGGCACGGTCGTCGTCGAGGCCGAGCTGCGCAGCGGATCGCTGGTCACGGCGCGGCGGGCGCTGGAGTTGGGCCGGTTCACCATGGGGATGCCGGGGCCCGTCACCAGTGGACTCTCGGCCGGTGTGCACCAACTCCTGCGCGGCGAGGGCATGGTGGTCACCGACGCCGCCGAGGTCGTCGAACTGGTCGGCAGCATCGGTGACCTCGCTCCCCGCCTGCGTGGTCCCGTCCTGGCGCGGGACCTGCTGGACCCCGTGGCCGCCCGGGTGCTCGATGCCCTGCCCGCCCGCGAAGCGGCGGACGCGCCGCGCGTGGCACGGGACTCGGGCACCGACCACGAGGTGGCACGGGGAAAGCTCATCGAGCTGCAGTCACTTGGCTTCGTTCAAAGGTGCGGTGGCGGCTGGCAGTTGGCGCGTCGGACCGAGTCGGCGGCGGGTTCCCGGCGAGGCGGTCCTTGACCTGAGGCGAACGGGTGAAAGGGTGAGGGCGAGAACCGCAGAATCCAGTCTTTCCGTGCTTCAGTGCGCGGTATCGGTACATGGGAGACGGTGAGATGACATATAGGTCTAACGCCGGGTGTCCCAGCACGGGCGAGTGCGGTGCGCGGCATGCGAGCGGGAGTGCGGTGCAACCCGCCATAACCCTGGGGTGCGGGCAGCGGAACGTATCTGCGCACCCCGCTACCCCCCTTGCTCGCGCACCGCGACGCTGTAGTCACGCTACGCTCACAAGGAATCCTCCCCCCACCCACGAACTCATCAGCTCCCACAGCGTCTCGGCAGAACGGCTCAAGGCGACGAATGCCCCAGCACACCTCCGGGTCTGACCGCGCGGCGGCTCCCCCCGCCGCGCGCGGCAGCGTGCGCCCCGCCGCGCCCACCTCGCTCCAGGAGCTGTGGCGCTCCTACAAGACGTCGGGCGACGGGCGGTTGCGCGAGCAGCTGATCCTGCACTACTCGCCGCTGGTGAAGTACGTCGCGGGCCGGGTCAGCGTCGGCCTGCCGCCCAACGTCGAGCAGGCGGACTTCGTCTCCTCCGGGGTCTTCGGCCTCATCGACGCCATCGAGAAGTTCGAGCCCGAGCGCTCCATCAAGTTCGAGACGTACGCGATCACCCGTATCCGGGGCGCGATGATCGACGAACTGCGGGCACTGGACTGGATTCCCCGGTCGGTACGGCAGAAGGCCAGAGCGGTCGAGCGCGCCTACGCGACGCTGGAGGCACAGCTGCGGCGTACCCCCTCCGAAGCGGAGGTCGCCGCGGAGATGGGCATCGCCCTGGAGGAACTGCACGGCGTCTTCAGCCAGTTGTCGCTGGCCAACGTCGTCGCGCTGGAAGAACTCCTGCACGCCGGCGGCGAGGGCGGCGACCGGCTGAGCCTGATGGACACCCTGGAGGACACCGCCGCGGAGAACCCGGTGGAGATCGCCGAGGACCGCGAACTGCGACGGCTCCTGGCGCGCGCCATCAACACGCTCCCCGAACGCGAGAAAACCGTGGTCACCCTCTACTACTACGAGGGCCTCACACTCGCCGAGATCGGCAATGTGCTGGGCGTCACCGAGAGCCGGGTGAGCCAGATCCACACCAAGTCGGTGCTCCAGCTGCGCGCCAAGCTGGCCGATGTCGGCCGCTGAGGCCCGTACTTCGAGGCCCCCGGGCCGTACCGGAATTCCGCCGCCACATCCCCGCCCGCCCAGCGGCGCTCCGGTTCCTGCTGCCGCAGGGAAGTGCCCTGTGGGGGACCGCCGCACGGGCGGGCGGCGGGAGTTCGGCGACAGGCCGCTGAGCAAACGCTTCGTGGTGCGGAGTGCCGCCGCGGGCATGCCATCCGTACAGTGGTGCCGTGCCCAGGATTCGAGCGGCCTCTGTGGCCGAGCACCGGACAATGCAGCGCGACGCCCTGTTGGACGCCGCCCGCACCCTGCTGTCCGAAGGCGGAACGGAAGCGTTGACCTTCCCCGCCCTCGCCGAGCGCACGGGACTCGCCCGCTCCTCCGTCTATGAGTACTTCCGCTCCCGCGCGGCCGTCGTCGAGGAGCTGTGCGCCGTCGACTTCCCCGTATGGGCGGCGGAGGTCGAGGCCGCGATGGAACGGGTCGAGGCGCCCGAGGCCAAGATCGAGGCGTACGTACGCAGCCAGCTGGCCCTGGTCGGCGACCGCCGGCACCGGGCCGTCGTGGCGATCTCGGCAGGCGAGCTGGACGCGGGCGCGCGGGAGAAGATCCGCGCCGCGCACGGCGGGCTGGTCGCGATGATCGTCGAGGCCCTGGCCGGCCTCGGCCACGAACAGCCCAGGCTCGCCGCGATGCTCCTCCAGGGCGTCGTGGACGCCGCCGTCCGCCGCATCGAACTGGGCGCGGCGGAACACCCCGAGCAGATCACGGAGGCGGCGGTGGCCATGGCCCTCCGCGGCGTCCAAGGCTGACCCTCTTCGTCCCCGGGGGGCCTCCCCCCCCGCCCCCACCCCACCCACCCCCTCCGCGCCCCAGCTCAGGCTGGCTCGCCCCAGCTCAGGCTGGCTCGGCCGGGCTCAGGCCAGCCGGGCTCAGGCCAGCCGGGCTCAGGCCAGCCGGGCTCAGGCCGGACTGGCTCCCCTCCCAACCCCGCCCCACTCCCGCCCACCCCCCGATGGGCTCTATTCGGGCCGTCCGTCCCGGCTCTCGTGGTGTTCCCGGCTGTTCGGGGCTATCTGGAGCGAGGCGAGCCCCGCAGTCGGCCGATGGACCAGACGGCGGCGACGGCCAGGGCCGCAGTGCAGGCCAGCGCCGTGAGGGTGCTCGGCGGCACGTGATGGGCGGCCGCGTGTGCTGCTGGAGCCGGTGCCTGCGCGGCGTCGGGAAAGGGCTGAGGCCGTGCCCGTGGTTCCGGCCGTGGCTCCGGGACGCCGAACACCGGGAGCAGGCGGGACGGGCCCGTGCGCAGGAGTGACGAGGGGAGCAGCGAGAGCGGGTCGAGGTACTGCTTGCCGCGGAGCAGGCCCCAGTGGAGACAGGCTCTGGGGCAGTGGTACGGCCCGGTGGCCAGGCGCGCGACCGGCTGACCTGCGGTGACGCGGTCGCCCTTTCGGGCGGTTGGGCGTACGGGTTCGTAGGTGGTGCGCAGGGGCGGGTCTCCCGTGCCTGCCAGTTCGACGGACAGGACGCCCCGGCCCGCGACCGTTCCCACGAAGGAGACCCGGCCGGGTGCGGCGGCCCGTACGGCCGCGCCCGTCGGCGCTGCCAGGTCCACGCCCCGGTGGCCCGCCGCCCAGGGAGACGGCGGAGGGTCCCAGGGCCGTACGACCACGGGGCGGGAGCCGGACGGGCCGGACACCGGCCAGGCACGGTCCGCGCCCGGAGGCGCCGGAGCGGGGTGGGGGCGTGCGGGGTGAGCTGAGGCAGTGGCCGGCGCGTACAGCAGGAGGGCGTACGCGGAGCAGAGCAGCAGGAGCACGGTCAGGGGCAGGGCCACGGTTCGGGACAGGGCAGCCGTCGCAGCCATCCGGGACGGAAGCCGGGGTGCGATCCGTGGCGTCGGCGGCGGCAGAAGCCGGAGCGGAAGCCATGGCACAGACCGTGACGGCGGCCGGGGCACGAGCCGCGACGCAGACCGTGATGGCGGCCGTGGCAGGGGCCATGGCGGCAGCGGAGTGCGGGCCGGGCAGGTCCGTGGTCTGGCCCGGGTGGCGCGGTCGGCGCCGGGCCGCGGTGTCAGCAGCGGCAGCGCGCGCAGTGGAGGCGGTGCGGGCAGCGGTAGCCGGGCGGGTAGGGGTGACAGCGCGGGCAGTGGCCGCCGTGCGGGCAGTGATGACAGTGCGGGCTGCGCGGGCAGTGGCCGCCACACGGTCAGTGGTGACAGTGCGGGCAGCGGCCGCCACACGGTCAGTGCAGGCAGTGCAGCCAGTGCAGGCAGTCCGGGCAGTGGTGACAGAGTCGGCTGGAGTTTGCGCATGGGTCGACCATGGCGGTCCGCAGGCCGGGCGGGGGGATCTTGGTGTGGATCTGTGGAGTACCGGCCGGTTGTGGACAACCGCGTCACCCGAAGGGGCGGTGCGGTGGGCTGCCTTTTCGTGCGTGACGTCCGCATGGGGCATCTGGACGTGACTTCCGTACGTCACGTCCGAACGCGCCCCAAACATGTACTCCCGTACTTGGCCGAAAGGAGCGTGTCGCCCGGCGCGTCAGCCGTCCCGTACACTTCTTGTGGCGATCCGGGTCACCGGGTCGACTTCGCACGTCCCGCCACCTGCGCGACAGTCCCTCTCGGGCAGCGCGGTGGCCGCGCCCCTCGGTCCTCGAAGGGTTCCCGCAAGGTTCCTTTCCCGGCAGGCGCGTCGGGGCGTCAGGCACAGCGGCCGCCCGGTCGCAGTGAAACCGAGTAAATCAAGGAGCGCGGCCATGGCCGTCGTCACGATGCGGGAGCTGCTGGAGAGCGGCGTCCACTTCGGTCACCAGACCCGTCGTTGGAACCCGAAGATGAAGCGCTTCATCTTCACCGAGCGCAACGGCATCTACATCATCGACCTGCTCCAGTCGCTGTCGTACATCGACCGCGCCTACGAGTTCGTCAAGGAGACCGTCGCCCACGGCGGCTCGGTCATGTTCGTCGGCACCAAGAAGCAGGCCCAGGAGGCCATCGCGGAGCAGGCGACTCGCGTGGGCATGCCCTACGTGAACCAGCGCTGGCTCGGCGGCATGCTGACCAACTTCTCGACCGTCTACAAGCGCCTGCAGCGCCTGAAGGAGCTCGAGCAGATCGACTTCGAGGATGTGGCCGCCTCCGGTCTCACCAAGAAGGAGCTGCTGGTTCTCTCCCGCGAGAAGGCCAAGCTGGAGAAGACCCTCGGCGGTATCCGCGAGATGCAGAAGGTGCCCAGCGCCGTCTGGATCGTGGACACCAAGAAGGAGCACATCGCCGTCGGCGAGGCGCGCAAGCTCAACATCCCGGTCGTCGCGATCCTCGACACCAACTGCGACCCGGACGAGGTCGACTACAAGATCCCGGGCAACGACGACGCCATCCGCTCCGTCACCCTGCTCACCCGCGTGATCGCCGACGCCGTCGCCGAGGGCCTCATCGCCCGCTCCGGTGCCGCCACCGGTGACCAGAAGCCGGGCGAGAAGGCCGGCGAGCCGCTCGCCGAGTGGGAGCGCGACCTGCTCGAGGGCGAGAAGAAGGCTGACGACGAGGCCCCCAAGGCCGAGGACAAGCCCGCCGAGGCCCCCGCCGCCGAGGCCGAGAAGCCGGCCGCGGACGCCGAGCAGGCCTGACACTTCAGGACCGGTTGGTGACGGCGGGGGAGGGCGCGAAAAGCGCCTCCCCCGCCGTCCACCCGTAGATCTTTCGACCTTCGAGATTTCGAGAAGAGACTCACCGATCATGGCGAACTACACCGCCGCTGACGTCAAGAAGCTCCGCGAGCTCACCGGCGCCGGCATGATGGACTGCAAGAAGGCGCTGGACGAGGCCGAGGGCAACGTCGAGAAGGCCGTCGAGATCCTCCGTATCAAGGGCCAGAAGGGCGTCGCCAAGCGCGAGTCCCGTACGGCCGAGAACGGCGCCGTCGTCTCCCTCATCGCCGACGACAACACCTCCGGTGTGCTGGTCGAGCTCAAGTGCGAGACCGACTTCGTCGCCAAGGGCGAGAAGTTCATCGCCGTCGCCGACGCCGTCGTGGCCCACGCCGCCGCGACCAAGCCGGCCGACCTCGCCGCGCTGCTCGCCTCCGAGATCGAGGCCGGCAAGACCGTTCAGGCCTTCATCGACGAGGCGAACGCCACCCTCGGCGAGAAGATCGTCCTGGACCGCTTCGCGCTGTTCGCCGACGGCTTCGTCGCCGCGTACATGCACCGCACGATGCCCGACCTCCCGCCGCAGGTCGGCGTCCTGGTCGAGTTCGACAAGGCCGACGCGGACATCGCCAAGGACATCGCGCAGCACATCGCCGCCTTCGCGCCGAAGTTCCTCTCCGAGGACGAGATCCCGGCCGACGTCGTCGAGAACGAGCGCCGTGTCGCCGAGGCGACCGCGAAGGAGGAGGGCAAGCCCGAGGCCGCCCTTCCCAAGATCATCGAGGGTCGCGTCAAGGGCTTCTTCAAGGAGAACACGCTGCTGGCGCAGCCGTTCGCCAAGGACAACAAGAAGACCGTCCAGAAGGTTCTGGACGAGGCCGGCGTCACGCTGAAGCGCTTCGTGCGCATCCGCGTCGGTGCCTGAGCCTGCCATCAAGGCAGCGAATGACCCGCGGCCCCGCTAGGGTCGTACGCAGCCGGCCGCTCACCGGCCGGCCGCAGATGTGACGAGGAGGCCATTGCCGCACCGGGATCTGATGAGGACCCACCGGCAATGGCCTTCTTCGTATGTGCACGAGGAGAGCGCAATGAATCACGGTGCCGACGGCGCGGACAGTACCCACAACGGCGACGAGGGCGGGAAAGGCCGCTTCCTGCTGAAGCTGTCAGGCGAAGCGTTCGCCGGCGGCGGGGGCCTGGGGGTCGACCCCGATGTCGTGCACGCCATCGCCCGCGAGATCGCCGCCGTGGTCCGTGACGGCTACGAGATCGCCATCGTGATCGGCGGCGGCAACTTCTTCCGCGGCGCCGAACTCCAGCAGCGCGGCATGGACCGGGCCCGCTCGGACTACATGGGCATGCTCGGTACGGTCATGAACTGCCTGGCCCTCCAGGACTTCCTGGAGAAGGAGGGCATCGACAGCCGCGTGCAGACCGCCATCACCATGGGCCAGGTCGCCGAGCCCTACATCCCGCTGCGCGCCGTGCGCCACCTGGAGAAGGGCCGGGTCGTCATCTTCGGCGCCGGTATGGGCATGCCGTACTTCTCCACGGACACCACCGCGGCCCAGCGCGCCCTGGAGATCGACGCCGAGGCCATGCTGATGGGCAAGAACGGCGTGGACGGCGTCTACGACTCCGACCCCAAGAAGAACCCCGACGCGGTGAAGTTCGACGCCCTCGAATACGGCGAGGTCATCACCCGCGACCTGAAGGTCGCCGATGCCACCGCCATCACCCTGTGCCGGGACAACAAGCTTCCGATCCTCGTCTTCGAGCTGCTCGCGGAGGGCAACATCGCCCGCGCGGTGAAGGGTGAGAAGATCGGCACGCTCGTCAGCGATCAGGGCACCCGGGCCTGACGGCCCCAACTGCCGCATCGCGTACGGTCGGCGAATCCGTACGGGCGGCAACCCCCGGCCTTGGGAAGACCTCGGCACGGGGATGGACAACGGCCTGCCGGTCGGACACCGTGCAGGAGAAGACGCGCGGCAGGGGCGAGGCTCTGCTTCTTACCGAAAAGACCAGGAGCAAGTGGTGATCGAAGAGATCCTCCTCGAGGCCGAGGAGAAGATGGAGAAGGCCGTCGTGGTCGCCAAGGAGGACTTCGCCGCGATCCGCACCGGGCGTGCGCACCCGGCGATGTTCAACAAGATCGTGGCGGACTACTACGGCGCGATGACGCCGATCAACCAGCTGGCGTCGTTCGCGGTGCCCGAGCCGCGGATGGCCGTGGTGACCCCGTTCGACAAGAGCGCGCTGCGCAACATCGAACAGGCCATCCGGGACTCGGACCTGGGCGTCAACCCGAGCAACGACGGCAGCATCATCCGCGTGAACTTCCCCGAGCTCACCGAGGAGCGTCGCAGGGAGTTCATCAAGGTCGCCAAGAACAAGGCCGAGGACTCCAAGATCTCGATCCGCAGTGTGCGGCGCAAGGCCAAGGAGTCCCTGGACAAGCTCGTCAAGGACAAGGAGTCCGGCGAGGACGAGGTGCGCCGCGCCGAGAAGGAGCTCGACGACACCACCGCGAAGTACGTCGCGCAGGTGGACGAGCTGCTCAAGCACAAGGAATCCGAGCTCCTCGAGGTCTGATGAACGAGTCATCCTGGGGTGCTCCGCCTGGAGCCGGCCGTGCCGGCCAGTGGGGACCACCCGACCAGGGGCCCTCTCCCGGCTACCGCTGGGAGGAACCCCCCTCCTCGGCGGGTCCCGCGCACGACTGGGCAGCGGCGGCGCAGACTCGGCCTATGCCCACCGTGCCCACCACAGGCGGAGACCAGGACGACGACCGGGACAACCGGAACGATGGGGGGGCCGCTCGGCTGAGCGGCCCCCTGTTCCGCGATGAACAGCCGCAGGAGCCCATGCCCACACCGCCGTCCGCGCCGGACACTCCGCAGGACCCGGGCACACCGCAGAAGAAGAGCGCGGGGCGCAACCTGCGGGCCGCGATAGGGGTCGGGGTCGGCCTGGGCGCGGTCATCCTCGTCTCGCTCTTCGTCTACAAGCACCTCTTCATCGGCGTGATAGCGATCGCGGTCGTCGTCGGCCTGTGGGAGCTGACCTCGCGCCTCGAAGAGCGCAAGGACATCCGCGTACCGCTGGTGCCGCTGGCGGTCGGCGGTACGGCCATGGTCGTGGCCGGGTACGTCCGCGGCGCCGAGGGCGCGTGGGTGGCGATGGCACTGACGGCGCTCGCCGTCCTGGTGTGGCGCATGACAGAGGCCCCGGAGAACTATCTGCGGGACGTCACCGCCGGTGTGTTCGCGGCGTTCTACGTCCCCTTCCTGGCGACCTTCGTGGCGCTGATGCTCGCCGCGCAGGACGACGGCCCCGAGCGGGTGCTGTCCTTCCTGATCCTGACGGTGGTCAGCGACACCGGCGCGTACGCGGTGGGCTGGCGCTTCGGCAAGCACAAGCTCGCCCCCCGCATCAGCCCCGGCAAGACCCGCGAGGGCCTGGTCGGCGCCGTGCTGTTCGCGATGGTCGCGGGCGCCCTGTGCATGCAGTTCCTGATCAAGGACGGCGTCTGGTGGCAGGGTCTGCTGCTGGGCCTGGCAGTCGCGGCCAGCGCGACCCTCGGCGACCTCGGCGAGTCCATGATCAAGCGGGATCTCGGCATCAAGGACATGGGCACCCTGCTGCCCGGCCACGGCGGCATCATGGACCGCCTGGACTCCCTGCTGCCCACGGCCCCCGTGGTCTGGCTGCTGCTGGTGGTCTTTGTGGGAGCCGGCTGACCAGCGGTTTTACGGTGATGAACAGGGGCCTGCCGCGATGGCGGGCCCCTGTTCGTACTTCTGCGACACTGGTAGGACCATGCCTGCACCCGGAGAACTCACTTTCGTCGCGCCGCGCGGGGCCAAGAAGCCGCCGCGGCACCTCGCCGACCTCAGCCCCACCGAGCGCCGTGAGGCCGTCGCCGCCATCGGCGAGAAGCCCTTCCGCGCCAAGCAGCTCTCGCAGCACTACTTCGCCCGGTACGCCCACGACCCCGAGCAGTGGACGGACATCCCGGCGGCGGCGCGCGAGAAGCTGGCGGCCGAGCTGCTGCCGGAGCTGATGAGCGTGGTGCGGCACATCTCGTGCGACAACGACACCACCCGCAAGACGCTGTGGAAGCTGCACGACGGCACGCTCGTGGAGTCCGTGCTGATGCGCTACCCGGACCGGGTCACGATGTGCATCTCCTCGCAGGCCGGATGCGGGATGAACTGCCCGTTCTGCGCCACGGGGCAGGCGGGTCTGGACCGCAATCTGTCCACCGCCGAGATCGTCCACCAGATCGTGGACGGCATGCGGGCGCTGCGGGACGGCGAGGTGCCGGGCGGACCGGCGCGGCTGTCCAACATCGTCTTCATGGGCATGGGCGAGCCGCTGGCCAACTACAAGCGCGTCGTGGGCGCCATCCGGCGGCTGACCGACCCCGAGCCGGACGGGCTGGGGATCTCCCAGCGCGGCATCACCGTCTCCACGGTCGGCCTGGTCCCAGCGATGCTCCGGTTCGCCGACGAGGGCTTCAAGTGCCGGCTCGCGGTGTCCCTGCACGCGCCCGACGACGAGCTGCGCGACACCCTCGTACCGGTCAACACGCGCTGGAAGGTGCGCGAGGTCCTGGACGCGGCCTGGGAGTACGCCGAGAAGTCCGGGCGCCGGGTCTCGATCGAGTACGCGCTGATCCGGGACATCAACGACCAGGCGTGGCGCGGTGACCTGCTCGGCCGTCTCCTCAAGGGCAAGCGGGTGCACGTCAACCTGATCCCGCTCAACCCCACGCCCGGCTCGAAGTGGACCGCCTCGCGGCCCGAGGACGAGAAGGCGTTCGTGCAGGCCATCGAGGCCCACGGGGTGCCGGTGACCGTACGGGACACCCGCGGCCAGGAGATCGACGGGGCCTGCGGGCAGCTCGCCGCCTCGGAGCGCTGAACGCGCGCTGGTACCGTAGCGGCGGAACCGTAGGGTTTCGAACAAATGCACATTCCGACAGGGGAGCGCCACAGCGCTGAGAGTGCGGTACCTGCCGTCGATTGATTGATGGATTGATCGATCGGGGCACGGGGGCCGCAGACCCTTGAACCTCGCCCGGGTCATTCCGGGTAGGAAGTTCGGTCGTCACTCATGCTGTTGCGCCCTGTCCGGCGCCCGAGGTCCTGCGGCCTGGGTGCCGGGCGGGGCCGCGTCTCTTCCTGGTCAGCCCGTCAGCCAGGAGGAATCCGTTGAGCACCATCAGCAGCACAGCCGGCAGAGTCGCGGCCGCGGTGGTTGCCGCCGCGGTCGGCGCCGCAGCGCTGGCCGCCTGCGGCAATGACAGTGGTTCGCGGGCCGCGGACGCCAAGACGGTCACGCTGGTCAGCCACAACTCCTTCAACGTCTCCAAGAGCCTGCTCAAGGAGTTCGAGAAGACGAGCGGCTACAAGGTCCAGCAGCTCAAGGGCGGGGATGCGGGCAAGGCCGTCAACCAGGCCATCCTGTCCAAGGGCAACCCGCAGGGCGACGTCCTCTTCGGCATCGACAACACCCTGCTCTCGCGCGGTCTGAACGAGGGGCTGTTCACCCCCTACAAGGCCAAGGGCCTGGAGAAGGTTCCCGGTCAGCTTCAGCTCGACAAGGACCAGAACCGGGTGACTCCGGTCGACTTCGGCGACATCTGCGTCAACTACGACCGCAAGTACTTCGCCGACCACAAGATCGAACCGCCGAAGACCTTCGACGACCTGATCAAGCCGCAGTACAAGAACCTGCTGATCACCGAGAACTCCGCGACCTCCTCCCCGGGCCTGGCCTTCCAGCTCGGCACCATCGCCCAGTACGGCGAGGACGGCTGGCAGGACTACTGGAAGAAGCTCAAGGACAACGGTGTCGAGGTCGTCGACGGCTGGGAGCAGGCCTACAACGACCGCTTCTCCGGCTCGGCGGCCGGCAAGGGCAAGGGCGACAAGCCGCTGGTGGTCTCCTACGCCTCCAGCCCGCCGGCCGAGGTGATGGGCAAGGACCCGCGGCCCAAGGAAGCGCCCACCGGGGTCGCGAGCGGCACCTGCTTCCGCCAGGTGGAGTTCGCCGGGCTCCTCAAGGGCGCCAAGAACGAGAAGGGCGGCAAGGCGCTGCTGGACTTCCTGCTGAGCAAGAAGTTCCAGGAGGACGTACCGCTGCAGATGTTCGTGAACCCGGCGCGCAGTGACGCGGCGCTGCCGGAGCTGTTCACCCAGTACGGCGAGAAGATCGATGAGCCGCACACGCTGGCGCCGCAGACCATCACCGGCCACCGCGAACAGTGGATCAAGCAGTGGTCCTCGCTGATCCGGAAGTAGAGCCCGGCCGCCGGGACAGGCCTCGCACGGCCGGCGGCGCGCGCGGGACGGCGGTGCGGCTGGGGCTGATGGCCCTGCCGCTCGCCTTCTTCGCCCTCTTCTTCGCCTACCCCGTCACCGCGATCGTGGGGCGGGGCCTGCGCGAGGACGGGCGCTGGCAGCTCGGCCGGATCGGCGAGGTGCTGAGCGACCCGGACGTGCTGCACGTCCTGTGGTTCACCCTGTGGCAGGCGGCGGCCTCCACGGCGCTGACCCTGCTGATCGCGCTGCCGGGCGCGTATGTCTTCGCGCGCTTCTCCTTCCCCGGAAAGCAGCTGCTGCGGGCGGTGGTGGCGGTGCCGTTCGTGCTGCCCACCGTCGTCGTCGGCTCCGCCTTCCTGGCGCTCCTCGGGCGCGGCGGCGTACTGGACGACCTGTGGGGGGTGCGGCTGGACACCTCGGTGTGGGCGATCCTGCTCGCGCACGTCTTCTTCAACTACGCGGTGGTCGTACGCACCGTCGGCGGGCTGTGGGGGCAGCTGGACCCGCGGCAGGAGGAGGCCGCGCGGGTGCTGGGCGCCGGGCGCTTCACGGCCTGGCGGCGGGTGACGCTGCCCGCGCTGGCGCCCGCCGTGGCGGCGGCCACGCTGATGGTCTTCCTGTTCACCTTCACCTCCTTCGGAGTGGTGCAGATCCTGGGCGGGCCCGCCTTCTCCACGCTGGAGGTGGAGATCTACCGGCAGACCGCCGACTTCCTGGCGCTGCCGACCGCCGCCGTACTGACGATGGTCCAGTTCGCGGCGGTGCTGGCCCTGCTGGGACTGCACGCCTGGACCGTGCGGCGCCGTGAGACGGCGCTCAGGCTCGTGGACGCCTCCCGGACCGCGCGCCGGCCGCGGGGCGCGGGCCAGTGGGCGCTGCTGTGGGGCAACCTCCTGGTCATCGCGGTGCTGCTGATCGTGCCGCTGGTCGTGCTGGTGGAACGGTCCTTCGCCGCTCCCGACGGCTACGGCCTGGACTTCTACCGGGCCCTCGGCTCGGCCGCCGCGGCCGACAGCACCTTCGCCGTCGCACCGCTGAACGCCCTGGGGAACTCCCTGGCCTACGGAGCGGTGGCCACCGTGATCTCGCTGGTGATCGGCGGTCTGGCGGCGGCCGCGCTGACCCGGCGCGGCGGGCGGCTGGTACGGGGCTTCGACGCGCTGCTGATGCTGCCGCTGGGGGTTTCGGCGGTGACCGTCGGCTTCGGTTTTCTGATCACTCTCGACAAGCCGCCGCTGGATCTGCGCTCCTCCTGGTGGCTGGTGCCGCTGGCCCAGGCGCTGGTGGGCGTGCCCTTCGTCGTACGGACCATGCTGCCCGTACTGCGGGCGGTGGACGGGCGGCTGCGGGAGGCCGCGGCCGTGCTCGGGGCCTCGCCGTGGCGGGTGTGGCGCGAGGTGGACCTGCCGATGGTGCGCCGCGCGCTGCTGATCGCCGCGGGCTTCGCCTTCGCCGTCTCGCTGGGCGAGTTCGGGGCGACGATCTTCATCGCCCGCCCGGACAACCCCACGCTCCCGGTGGCCGTGGCCCGGCTGCTGGGGCGCGCGGGCGAGCTCAACTACGGGCAGGCGATGGCCCTGTCGACGATTTTGATGGTGGTGTGCGCGGGCGCGCTGCTGGCGCTGGAGCGCATGCGTACCGATCAGTCCGGGGAGTTCTAGGTGGCTGCTGACCGCTCGGCGACGAAGGCCGACCGCATCGTGGACAAGAGGGCCGCGGGCGGTGATCCATTGCTGCGGCTGGACGGGGTGACGGTGCGCTTCGGCGGGCGGGCCGAGGGGCCGGCCGCGCTGGACGCGGTGGACCTGGAGGTCGCCGAGCACGAGATCGTATGCGTCCTCGGGCCCAGCGGCAGCGGGAAGTCCACGCTGCTGCGGGTCGTGGCCGGGCTCCAGCAGGCCGAAGCGGGACGGGTGTTCCTCCAGGGCAGGGACCAGGCGGGGGTGCCCACGCACCGGCGCGGGGTCGGGCTGATGTTCCAGGACCACCAGCTCTTCCCGCAGCGCGACGTGGGCGGCAATGTCGCCTTCGGGCTGCGGATGCGCAAGGCCGCGCGCGCCGAACAGGAGCGCACGGTCGGCGAACTGCTGGAGCTGGTGGGGCTGCCGGGAGCGCAGCGGCGGTCCGTTGCGGCGCTGTCCGGGGGCGAGCAGCAGCGGGTCGCGCTCGCCCGCGCGCTGGCCCCCAGCCCCCGGCTGCTGATGCTGGACGAACCGCTCGGCCAGCTCGACCGCGGGCTGCGCGAGCGCCTGGTCGTCGAACTGCGGCGGCTCTTCGGCGAGTTGGGCACCACCGTACTGGCCGTCACGCACGACCAGGGCGAGGCGTTCGCGCTCGCCGACCGCGTCGTGGTCATGCAGGACGGGCGCATCGCCCAGAGCGGCACCCCGCTTCAGGTGTGGCAGCGGCCGGCGAGCGAGTTCGTGGCGCGCTTCCTCGGCTTCGACAACGTCGTGGCGGCCACGGTGCGCGGCGGGTCGGCGGACACCCCCTGGGGCAAGGTGCCCGTACCGGACGGCACGCAGGAGGGGCCCTGCCGGCTGCTCGTACGGCCCGCCGGGGTGCGGCTGACCGCGCCCGAGGACGGCCTGCCGTGCACGGTGGCGGCCCGGACCTTCCGCGGCACCCATGTCGCCCTGCTGCTCCAGCCCTCCACGGGGCCGCAGTTGGAGGCGGCCTGCGCGCTGCGGGACGCCCCCGAGGCGGGCGAGAGCGTGGGCATCGGCTTCGCCGCGCCAGATGTGGTGGTGCTCAGCTCCTGACGGCCCCCTTCGCCGCTGCATTGGGGACGACCAGGCCCAGCTCGTAGGCGAGGATCACGGCCTGGGCGCGGTCGCGCAGGCCCATCTTCGTGAACAGCCGGTTGATATGGGTCTTGACCGTGTGGTCGGTGATCGACAGCTGCTGGGCGATCTCCGCATTCGACAGGCCCTGCGCGATCAGCACCAGGACCTCCACCTCGCGGGCGGTGAGCTCCTCGACCGTGGCGACCGGGACCGGGGTGGCACGGCTGCGGACGAACTCCGCCACCAGGCGCTTGGTCACCTCGGGCGCCAGCAGGGCATTGCCCCTGGCCACGACCCGGACGGCGTGCAGGAGTTCGGGAAAGGTGGCGTCCTTGAGGAGAAAGCCGCTGGCCCCGGCGGCGAGCGCGTCGAAGACGTACTCGTCCAGGTCGAAGGTGGTCAGCATCAGCGCCTTGGTGGCGCCGTCGGAGGCGGCGACGATCTCACGGGCGGCCTCGATGCCGTTCTTGTGCGGCATACGGATGTCCAGCAGCACTACATCGGGGCGCCGCTCGGCCGCCATACGGACCGCCTGCGCCCCGTCCTCGGCCTCGCCCAGCACCTCGATGTCGTCCTGGGTGTTCAGGAGATTGGCGAAGGCGGTGCGGACGACGGCCTGGTCGTCTGCGACGATCGCCCGGATCACCCGGTCGGGCGCGGCCGAGGGCGAAGTCGTGGAGGGAGCCGGGGGCGTGGAAGGTGCCGGTGTCACAGGGGAAGATCCGCTTCTACGAGAAAACCGCCGTCGGGGCCGCGTCCCGCGGTGAGCGCACCGCCGAGCAGCACGGCCCGTTCCCGCATGCCCACCAGTCCGTGGCCGGTGTGTATCCCATCGGCAGGGCCCGGGCCGTCATCGGCGATACGCAGCCTCAGACGGTCGGGCAGATAGCCGATGTCGACCACCGTACGGGCACCGGGGGCATGCCGGCGCGCATTGGTCAGCGCCTCCTGGACGATGCGGTAGGCGGAGAGCTCCCAGGACGTGGGCAGGGTGACCCGCTCGCCGTCGATGCGCAGCTCCGCCTCGCCGCCCACCGCGATGTGCTGCTCCAGCAGGTCCTCCAGGCCGTCGAGCGTGGGCTGCGGGGCCGTCTCGGCTCTGTCGCCCTCGGTGCGCAGCACGCCCAGCAGACGGCGGAGTTCGGACAGCGAGGCGCGGGCGGAGGCGGCGATCTGCTGGAAGCCCTCGCGCGCCTGCGGGGAGAGATCGGCGGTGGTGTAGGTGGCGCCCTCCGCCTGCACGGCGATCACCGATACGGAGTGCGCCACCACGTCGTGCAGCTCGCGGGCCATCGCCGCCCGCTCCGCCTCCGCGGCCTGACGCCGCTCCATCGCGATCAACCGGGCCTGCGCCGCGGCCCGTTCACGCCGCGACTCCGCGCGGGCGCGCACCGCGTCGCCCATGGAGACCGCGCCGATGATCGCCACCGTCAGGACGAACGCCTCGGTGAACAGCCCGGGCGAGAGCCAGTCCCCGCCGCGGATGGCGGGGAAGATCTCGCCGTAGGTGCTGCGCCAGCGCAGGATGTGGATGACGTTCGCGGTCAGCGCGGCCAGCGCGCCCTCAGCGACCAGCACGGCCGGATGCTGGAGGCGGTGGCGGCCCAGGGTGTAGCAGCCGACCAGCCCGCTGACGATGGTGACGATGTAGAGGTTGTCGTCGGCGGCGAAGCCGACCACGGCGGCGGCCACCGCGAGGAACGCCACGGCGGGCTGCATGCGCAGCCACATCAGCGAGGCGGCCGAGGCCAGCACGCCGATGGTGACCGTCGGTGACGCGGGCGCGAACCACTCCAGCTCGGCTATCGCGAGCGCGGTCAGCGCGCCGCCGGTGACCCAGGGAAAGGCGGGCGCGGCGATCCGTGCGCGCAGCCGCTGCTGGAGGGAAGTGCTCATGGCTCCATTGTTCGTCCCGGCGCCGGCCGTGGCGTCGCCGCACGGGTTGATCCGGCGGGCCGGTGTCATACCACGGTGTGACGCGCAGGTTCGGATCGTCGGTTGACGTCTCGCGAAGGGCCCGTCCATAGCCTCGTGATCAGGGCGAGGACATGGGGGTCCGGCGATGACGAAGAGGGTGCAACGAGCACGGTACGCACGGCAGTTGGGTGCGTGGGCGAAGGGTGGGGCCGCTCTGGTTCCGGCGATTGCCGTGGCCTTCGGAGGCTGCGCGCTCGCGCTGGGAGGCGCATCCGGACTCGCCCCGCACCGCGCGTGGGGAGCGATCGCGGCGGTCGGGTACGGCATCGCGGCACTGGCCGCGGTCGTGGGGCGGCTGCGCGGCCGGGCCGGTTTGCTGCCCGCCGCCGTCGCGGTGGCGGGAGCCGTACTGCTGCCGCTGGTGGCCCTCGTGGTCACCGGCCGTTCCCAGCTGGAGGTCGCCGTCGTCGAGCGCTCGGGCGGCCTGCTGCTGTCCACCGGCAGTCCGTATCTCGCCGAGCCGTCCGTGGTGGCGGACTACAACCCGTATCTGCCGGGCATGGCGGTCTTCGGCCTCCCGCGCGCGCTCTTCGGCGACGGTGCGCTGGGCGACGCCCGCTGGTGGATGGCGGCGGCCTTCCTCGCGGCGCTGGCGGGCGCGGCCGCCGTACTGGCCCGCCGCACCGAGCAGCCCCGGCCCGCCGGGCCCACCGCGCTTCTCGGCGGCACGCGTCTGCTGTGGCTCGTGGCCTGCCCGATCGTGGCGCTGCCGCTGGCCGTGGGCGGCATCGACCTGCCCGTGATCGGACTGATGTGCCTGGGGCTGGCGTTGGCGGGGCGGGGGCAGGCGGGCCGCGCCGGGCTGGTGCTCGGTGTGGCGGCGGCCCTGAAGTGGACGGCCTGGCCCGCGCTGCCGGTGGCCTTCGCGCTGATGGCGGTGCGCCACGGACGCCGCCCGGCGCTGCGGGCGGGCGCCGTGGCCGCGCTGACCGCGGTGGTGGCCGTCGCTCCGTTCGCCCTGGCCCAGCCCTCGGCGTTCGTCGAGAACGTCATCGCCTTCCCCCTCGGCCTCGGCGCCACGTCCTCGCCCGCGGCGAGCCCGCTTCCCGGACACCTGCTGGCCGCGTACGTACCGGGCGGCACGGTCATCGCGGGAGCGCTGCTGGCGGTGAGCGCCGTACTGATTCTGCTGTGGCTGCGCCTGCGCCCACCGCTGAGCGTGCGCGCGGCGGCCGACCGCCTCGCCCTGGGCCTGGGCCTGGCCATGGCCCTGATGCCGGCCACCCGCTTCGGCTACCTCGTCTACCCCCTCGTGCTGTGGGCCCTGCCGCGGCTGGGCACCGGCACCGCGGGAAGGGACAGCGCGCGCGGCGGGAGCACGGCAGCGGCGGTGCGAGATGCGAGGCCCGGTGCGGCCATGTCCGAGGCGGAGGCAGCGAAGAGCGTGCCGGTGAGCGGCCCTCTGCCGATACGGGACGGGCGGTTCGCCGACGGCGGGGTGCCGGGTGCGGCGGTGGCGGCCGTGCGGGAGAGGGGGACGGTGTGAACCGTACGCTCGTCGTCACCAACGACTTCCCGCCCCGGCAGGGCGGCATCGAGACCTTCGTCCATGAACTGGTGAACCGCTTCCCGCCCGACCGCGTCGTGGTCCACACCTCGGCGGAGCCCGGCGCGTGCGCACACGACGCCGCCCTGCCCTACCCCGTCGTCCGCGACACAGGGCGCATGCTGCTGCCGACCCCGCGGACCACCGCCCGGAGCGTCGCCCTCGCGCGCTACTACGGCTGCGACAGCGTGTGGTTCGGGGCCGCCGCGCCGCTCGGGCTGATGGCGGGGAGCCTGCGCAGACAGGCCGGGGTGCGGCGCGTGGTGGCCACGACCCATGGGCACGAGGTCTGGTGGGCCCGTACACCCGGCGCGCGGTCACTGCTGCGGCGCATCGGATCGGGCGCGGACGCCGTGACCCACCTCGGGGCGGCCACCCGCGCACCGATCGCCTCCGCGCTCGGCCCCGCGGCCGCCCGGCGGATGGTCCGGCTGGTCCCGGGGGTCGACGCCGCCGCCTTCCGGCCCGGACAGGACCCACGGCCCGTGCGCGAGCGCTACGGCCTCACCGGCCGCCGGGTGATTCTGTGCGCCGCCCGGCTCGTACCGCGCAAGGGCCAGGACACCCTGATACGGGCGCTGCCCCTGGTGCGGCGTCGGCTGCCCGATGCCGCGCTGCTGCTGGTCGGCGACGGCCCCGACGAACAGCGGCTGCGGCGCATGGCCCGCGCCGAGGGCGTGCCGGACGCCGTGATCTTCACCGGAGGGCGGCCGCACCACGCCATGCCGTCCTTCTACGCCGCGGCCGACGCCTTCGCGATGCCCTGCCGCAGCCGACGGGGCGGGCTGGAGGTGGAAGGGCTGGGCATCGTGTTCCTGGAGGCGGCCGCCGCCGGACTGCCGGTCCTCGTCGGCGACTCGGGCGGCGCGCCGGACACCGTACGGGACGGCGAGAGCGGCCATGTCGTCGACGGCCACAGCCCGCAGGCCGTCGCCGAACGGCTCGTGGCCATGCTCGGCGACCCGGTCGCGGCCCGGGAGATGGGGGAGAAGGGCCGGGCCTGGGTGCGCTCGCACTGGGACTGGGAGCACTCCTACGAGGAACTGGCCCGGCTGCTGTCTCCTGGCGGGTGAGCCGGACCGGCCGCGGTGGCGGCTCGGCCACCCCTGCGCCTGTGGGCGCGTCGTGGCCGGTCGCGCCCGTGCGGCAGAGCCGCACAGCGACACCGTAGAGCCGTATAGCGACACCGTCCCGCGCCCCGTCGGGGGACGGTGTGCCCGCCGACTACCTCTTTGTGGCGGCCGAGGGTTCGGGCGTCGCCGCCTCGGTGGCGGGGCCGGGCGGTGCGGCCTCGGACTGCTCCGGGGCGCCGCCCTCCGGCTCGCCGAACCAGGCCACGGCGACGGCGCCCGCCACCGCCACCACGAAGCCGAGGATGGCGACCCAGGCGAAGCCGGGGCGGGAGGAGTCGCCCAGCCACAGCACGCCGAGGATGCCGGGCACCACCGTTTCGCCCACGACCAGCGCGGCCGTGGCGCCGTTGACCGAACCGATCTGGAGGGCCACCGTGTGCAGATACATCCCGCCGATGCCCGCGACGAGGATCGCGTACAGGGCCGGGTCGCTCAGCAGGGCGCCCAGGTCGAAGGGCTGCACGCCGTTGAGGACGCGCACGCCCACGCCGAGCGCGCCGAAGCCCAGACCCGACAGCAGACCGGCCAGGATCGCGGCGCGCGAGCCCAGCAGCCGTACGGCGAGCGTGCCCAGCGCCATCAGCGCCACGGCGGCGGCCAGCAGCCACCAGTGCGAGGCGATCGGGGTGGCCCCGCTGCCCTCCGGGCCCGCCGCGGTGGCCAGCAGCACCAGGGCCGAGCAGACCACGCCGATGGAGATCCACTCGGGCCGGCTGAGCTTGATGCCGAGCATCTTGATGCTCAGCACGGCCGTGATGACCAGGTTGGCGCTGATCACCGTCTGGGACAGGAAGAGCGGCAGCATACGGGCGGCCAGCGCGCCCAGGCCGAAGCCTATGAAGTCCAGCACCGTACCGACCATGAACTCCCAGGTCACGGCGGCCTTCGCGGTGGAGGAGAGGCTGGGTCCGCCGTGCTGGGTGACACCGGTCGTGGAGGCGGCGGCCGCCTCCTGGCGAGCGGACTTGCGCGACCCCACCGCCTGCAGGACCGAACCCGTGCCGTAACAGGCCGAAGCCGCTACCGCCGTCAGAAGGCCGATGATCACCAAGTGCTCCGTTCGCGAACCGCGTGCAATACGTCCGACTGCCAGACGCGTATTCGGGCACGAGCGTTGCCTGTGGCGACCAAACGTAAGGTCGCTATCCGGTAACCGAGCGGGGAGCGGGCCGGGCGCCGGCTCAGCAGCCGGGCCCCGAGGTGAGCCGCGCGAGCGCCTCGGACGCCTCCTCCACACAGTCCACCAGCGCGATCCGGGACGCCATCGACCGGTTGGCGGCCAGCGCCTGCAGCAGCGGCCAGGCCGGCAGGTGCTCGGTCCAGTGCGCGCGGTCGACCAGCACCATCGGCGTCGGCTCGCCCCGGGACTCGTAGTAGTTCGGGGTCGCGTTGTCGAAGATCTCCTGTACGGTCCCGGCGGCGCCCGGCAGGAAGACGACCCCGGCATTCGAGCGCGCCAGCAGCCCGTCCTCGCGCACGGCATTGACGAAGTATTTGGCGATGTGCTGCGCGAAGACGTTCGGCGGCTCGTGCCCGTAGAACCAGGTGGGGATGCCGATGGAGTCCCCGCCGCCCGGCCAGCGTTCCCGCACGTCGAAGGCGGCCCGCGCCCAGTCCGTCACCGAGGGCGCGAAGTGCGGCGCCTTGGCCAGGAGTTCCAGGGCCTCCTCCAGCATCGCGTCGTCGAAGGGCGCGGCATACGCCCCCAGGTTCGCCGCCTCCATGGCGCCCGGACCGCCGCCGGTGGCCACCGTCAGCCCACTGCGGGCGAGCCCGCGGCCCAGCCGTGCGGCGCCCGCGTACGGCGCCGAGCCGCGCTCCAGGGCGTGCCCGCCCATCACCCCCACCACCCGCGCACCGGCCACCTGCTCGTCCAGCGCGTCGGAGACCGCGTCGTCGTGGATGCTGCGCAGCATCGACGCGAAGATGTCGCCGTCGGACCTGGTGCGCCCGTACCACTCGTACGCGCGGGCGTCCGGCGTCGCCCCGTAGCCCGCCGCGCTCTCAAGCCCCTCGAAGAGTTCGTCGGGCCCGTACAGCGACCCCCGGTACGGGTTGAACGCAAGATTCGGTATCGGCGGGAAGACCAGTGCCCCGGTGGCGCGCACCTGTGCCGCGGCGGCGGGCTCCATCGGGCAGCCCAGGAAGACGGCGTCGGCGGTGTTCGCGCCCAGCAGCGCGGACGTACGGCCCGTCAGATCCACGGACTGGACGCGGTGACCGGACAGATCGCCCTGGGCGATGGCCCGGTCGAACTCCTCAAGGGTTTCGATCTCGCGGTCGGGGTGCGGATCGGGGTGCTGGTCGAAGGCGGGAGTTCCAGCGGGGGTTCCAACGGACTGGGGACGCTCGGGAGTCGGCTGCACGTCCGCCATCGTAGGCACACCGCCGCGCCGCCAAGAGGGGGCACCGCAGCGGGGCGTGGATCCCGGCGGCCCTCAGGGGAGCAGGGGCAGCGCGGACAGTTCGGCGACAGCCCAGGTGAGCGGCGCCAGCACCACGACCAGGGCGGTGGCGCGCAGCGCGGCGGCCCGGTGCAGCAGCGAGGCGGGCGCGCCGAGGCGCCGCAGGGCGGCGGTGGTGTACGTGCGCGCCGAGCGCGCCTCCAGCGTGGCGGTGAGCGCGCTGGCGGTGGCGCAGGCCAGGACGAGCGCGGCGCCCAGTCCGGTGAGCGGCCCGAACGGGCGCACGGGGTAGGTCTCGTACAGCTTGGCCGCGGCGTACGCGCCGGAGGCCACCGCGCACAGCACACCCAGCGGACGGCCGATGCGGCGGGACTCCTCCTGCAGGACCCGGCCCGACAGCAGGCGCAGCGCACCGGGCCGGCCCGCGCCCAGCAGCCGCCCGCACAGATGGGTCAGCCCCGGCCCGGCCAGCACCAGCCCCAGCGCGGACAGCGTCCAGCCCAGCAGGACCCCGGGCGGGCTGCCCACGATGCGTCCCGGCAGCGGCAGCAGGCCCTCGGCGGCGGTGGCGCCCCGGCCCGCGTACGCCTCCAGGGCCAGGCCCGCCGCGGTGAGCGCGATGCCCCAGGGCAGGCCGGTGGAGGTGAGCGACCGGGGCGCGTCGGCGGTGGCGGCCGCGGGGGCGGGCGGGGCGTTCTTGCGGGGGCGCAGCGTCACGGCGGTGGCCGCGGCGGCGCAGACCGGAACGACGGCGAGCAGGATCAGTACGGCGCCGATGGGCAGCGGGTGTCCCGCGCCCAGCAGTTCGGCCGCCGCACCACCCAGTGGGCGGCCGCCCAGGCCGCCGCGCAGATGCAGGAAGGCCAGCAGCGCCAGGACGGAGCCCAGGACGCAGGACAGCGCGGTGGAGGAGGCGGCGAGCAGCGTCAGGCGTACGGGGCCCAGGCCGGCGGCGGTCATGCCCCGCTGGAGCCGGGCGGCGGGGTCCGTACGGGCCACGGACACCGACAGCTGGACGGTGGCGGCCAGCGGCACCACGCACCACACCAGGCGCAGGACGGAGTCGGCGGTCGCGGCGGGGTGGCCGCTGGCGTGCCCGAGGGAGGCCAGCAGGAGGAAGCCGGTGCCCGCGGAGGCCGCGGTGACGAACAGACGGCGGAGCAGGACCAGGGGGTGGGAGCCGCGGGCTAGACGGAGAGCGAGCACGCCGGCCTGCTTTCCGCGTCGGTGGGCCCGGCGGCCGGCATGGCGCTGGCCCGCCTGCCGTCGACGAGGGTCACGGTGCGGTCGGCGAGGGTGGCGGCCTCGGGCTCGTGCGTGGCCAGCACGACCGTGATGCGGTGCGAGCGGGCCGCGGTGGTCAGGGTGCGCAGCACCTGGGCGCCGTCGGCGCGGTGCAGCGGGGCGGTGGGCTCGTCGGCGAAGAGCACCTGCGGAGTGGTCGCCAAGGCCCGCGCCAGGGCGATCCGTTGGCGCTGGGACTGGTCGAGCCGGTCGGGGCGGCGGCGGGCGCACTGGCCCACGTCCAGGCGGTCCAGCCACTCGCAGGCGGTGTTCTTGGCGGCGCGGTGTCCCTCGCCGCGCAGCAGCAGCGGCAGCGCGGCGTTCTCCCACGCGGTCAGCTCGGGGACCAGCTGCGGCTCGGTGTCCACCCAGCCGAAGCGGTCCAGGCGCAGCCGTTCGCGGCTGAGGGCGCTGAGGGTGTGGACGGGGGCGCTGTTGAACCAGACCTCGCCGCGCTCGGCCGCCAACTGACCCGACAGGCACTTGAGCAGGGTGGTCTTCCCGCAGCCGCGGGGGCCGGTGACGGCGAGGATCTCGCCCTCGCGGACCCCGAGGGAGACGCCCGCGAGCGCGGGGGTGCCACCGTATGCGTGGTGCAGTCCACGAGCCCAGATCACATCGTTGTCGGGCGGGGCCACCATCTGCGCACCTCTTGGTAGTTCGCGTCCATTCGTTCCCCTGGCCGGGTGAACGACCATGGAGGGTATCGGTCACTGGCACGGTAAGGACTGGCGACCCTGGCATTTGCCGCTCGGCACGTGCAAGGGCCCAGGTTCACTCATATGGCTTGATACCAGTGAACCCGGGCCCGGCGATGTTCAGTTGGGCCGCCGCTACACGGTCGTAGACGGGACAAAGGGCGAGGTCAGAGCTTGGTCCAGGCCTCGGTGAGGACCGTGCGCAGGATCTGCTCGATCTCGTCGAAGACCGGCTGGTCGGCGATCAGCGGCGGCGCGAGCTGGACGACCGGGTCGCCGCGGTCGTCGGCGCGGCAGTAAAGGCCGTTGTCGTAAAGGGCCTTGGACAGGAAGCCGTACAGGACGCGTTCGGTCTCCGCCTCGTCGAAGGACTCCTTGGTGGTCTTGTCCTTGACCAGTTCGATGCCGTAGAAGTACCCGTTTCCGCGCACATCGCCGACGATCGGCAGGTCGTGCAGCTTCTCCAGCGTGGCGCGGAAGGCGCCCTCGTTGTCCAGGACGTGCTGGTTGAGGCCCTCGCGCTCGAAGATGTCCAGGTTGGCCAGGCCCACGGCGGCGGAGACCGGGTGGCCGCCGAAGGTGTAGCCGTGCAGGAAGGTGTTCTCGCCCTGGTAGAAGGGCTCGGCCAGGCGGTCGGAGATGATGCAGGCGCCGATGGGGGAGTAGCCCGAGGTCATGCCCTTGGCGCAGGTGATCATGTCCGGTACGTAGCCGAACTTGTCGCAGGCGAACATCGTGCCGAGCCGGCCGAAGGCGCAGATGACCTCGTCGGAGACGAGCAGCACGTCGTACTGGTCGCAGATCTCGCGGACCCGCTGGAAGTAGCCGGGCGGGGGCGGGAAACAGCCGCCGGCGTTCTGCACGGGCTCCAGGAAGACCGCGGCGACGGTGTCCGGGCCCTCGAAGAGGATCTGCTGCTCGATCTGGTCGGCGGCCCAGCGGCCGAAGGCCTCGGGGTCGTCGGCGTGGATCGGCGCGCGGTAGATGTTGGTGTTGGGGACCTTGTGGGCGCCGGGGACCAGCGGCTCGAAGGGGGCCTTCAGGGCGGGCAGGCCGGTGATGGACAGCGCGCCCTGCGGGGTGCCGTGGTAGGCCACCGCCCGCGATATCACCTTGTGCTTGGTGGGCTTGCCGGTGAGCTTGAAGTACTGCTTGGCCAGCTTCCAGGCGGTCTCCACCGCCTCGCCGCCGCCGGTGGTGAAGAAGACCTTGTTCAGATCGCCCGGGGCGTGGTGCGCCAGGCGCTCGGCGAGCTCCACGGCCTTGGGGTGGGCGTAGGACCACACGGGGAAGAAGGCGAGTTCCTGCGCCTGCTTGTAGGCGGTCTCGGCCAGCTCCACCCGGCCGTGGCCCGCGTTGACCACGAAGAGGCCGGCCAGGCCGTCGATGTAGCGCTTGCCCTTGTCGTCGTAGATGTTGGTGCCCTCGCCGCGCACGATCGTCGGCACGGGGGCGTTCTCGTACGACGACATGCGGGTGAAGTGCATCCACAGATGGTCGTACGCCGTCTTGGAGAGGTCGCTACCCATAGCTATCTCGTTCCCCAGGTGTAGGTCTGCTTCCGGAGCTTGAGGTAAACGAAGCTCTCGGTGGAGCGCACGCCGGGCAGCGTGCGGATCCGCTTGTTGATCATTTCCAGCAGGTGGTCGTCGTCCTCGCAGACGATCTCGATCAGCAGATCGAAGGAGCCCGCGGTCATGACGACGTACTCGACCTCTTCCATCGCCGTCAGGGCGTCGGCCACCGGGTCGAGGTCGCCCTCGACGTTGATGCCGACCATCGCCTGGCGCCGGAAGCCGACCGTGAGGGGGTCGGTGACCGCGACGATCTGCATCACGCCTTGGTCGAGCAGTTTCTGTACGCGCTGGCGTACCGCCGCCTCGGACAGGCCCACGGCCTTGCCGATCGCGGCATACGGACGGCGCCCGTCCTCCTGGAGCTGCTCGATGATCGCCAGGGAGACGGAGTCGATCGACGGGGTGCCGGTTCGCTCGGCGCTGTTACGGGGGGCCACGTCCCTCACTGTGCACGAGGGTCGACAGTCCCGCAACCCCGATTCAATGAAATCAGTTGGCAAAGAGATCCAGGGCCACGGATTTCGTTGTCTATGGGTTGTGGGTATGTCGAAAGCGTGGCCCTACTGACTAGTGTGGGTGTCTCATCCATCGGACATCCGAACAGGAGGAGCCGCAACGTGACCATCGAACTGCGTCGTCTGCGCAACTACATCGACGGGGAGTTCCGGGACGCCGCCGACGGCCGGACAACGGACGTGGTCAACCCGGCGACGGGTGAGGCGTATGCCACCGCTCCGCTGTCGGCCGCCGCCGATGTGGACGCTGCGATGACGGCCGCCGAGGCGGCCTTCCCCGCCTGGCGCGACCTGGTCCCCGCCGAGCGCCAGAAGGTCCTCCTCAAGGTCGCCGACCGCTTCGAGGAGCGGGCCGAGGAACTGATCGCCGCCGAGTCGGAGAACTGCGGCAAGCCGATCGCGCTCGTACGCTCCGAAGAGATCCCGCCGATGGTCGACCAGATCCGCTTCTTCGCGGGCGCGGCCCGGCTGCTGGAGGGGCGCGCGGCCGGCGAGTACATGGACGGCTTCACCTCCATCATCCGCCGTGAGCCGGTCGGGGTGTGCGCGCAGGTCGCGCCGTGGAACTACCCGATGATGATGGCCGTGTGGAAGTTCGCCCCGGCGCTGGCCGCGGGCAACACCGTCGTCCTCAAGCCCTCGGACACCACCCCCGCCTCCACCGTCCTGATCGCCGAGATCATCGGCGGCGTACTGGAGGAACTGGGCCACCCCAAGGGCGTGTTCAACGTCGTGTGCGGCGACCGCGACACCGGCCGCCTCATGGTCGAGCACGACATCCCGGCGATGGCCTCGATCACCGGCTCCGTACGGGCCGGCATGCAGGTCGCCGAGTCCGCGTCCAAGGACCTCAAGCGGGTCCACCTGGAGCTGGGCGGCAAGGCGCCGGTCGTGGTCTTCGAGGACACCGACATCGCCAAGGCGGTGGAGGACATCTCGGTGGCGGGCTACTTCAACGCCGGCCAGGACTGTACGGCCGCGACCCGGGTGCTGGTGCACGAGTCGATCCACGACGAGTTCGTCACCGCGCTGTCCAAGGCCGCCGCCGACACCAAGACCGGCGCCGTCGACGACGAGGACGTGCTGTACGGGCCGCTGAACAACGCCCGTCAGCTCGCGCAGGTCAAGGGCTTCATCGAGCGGCTGCCCGCGCACGCCAAGGTCGAGACCGGCGGCCAGCAGGTCGGCGAGAAGGGCTACTTCTTCGCGCCGACCGTCATCTCCGGCCTCAAGCAGGACGACGAGATCGTCCAGCAGGAGGTCTTCGGACCGGTCATCACCGTGCAGTCCTTCCAGGACGAGGACCAGGCCGTGACCTGGGCCAACGGTGTGGAGTACGCGCTGGCCTCCTCGGTGTGGACCAAGGACCACGCGCGCGCCATGCGGATGTCCAAGAAGCTCGACTTCGGCTGCGTATGGATCAACACCCACATCCCGCTGGTCGCGGAGATGCCGCACGGCGGCTTCAAGAAGTCCGGCTACGGCAAGGACCTCTCGGCGTACGGCTTCGAGGACTACACCCGCGTCAAGCACGTGATGACCTCGCTGGACGGCTGAGCGGCCGACACACCGTCGCGGGCGCGGGCCCGGCAGTGGACGTACTGTCCCTTGCCGCCCGCGCCCGCCACACGTGAGAGTGCTCGCCATGGCTGATCACTGGGGTTTCGCGCGCCCGACACGGCGTTCACTGCTGCTCGGTACGGCGGGCGCGCTCGCGGCCGGGGCGCTCGCCGGGTGCGGGGTGCCCGCCGCGTACGTCGAGCCGGGCGACCGCGGCGCCCGTGACCTGTCCGAGCGCGACAAGGCGCTGCACTTCGCCAACTGGCCGCTCTACATCGACGTCGACGACCACGACAAGACCAAGCGGCCCACTCTGGACGCCTTCCGGCGGCGCACCGGCATCGACGTCACCTACACCGAAGAGATCAACGACAACGACGAGTTCTTCGGGAAGATCAGCCCCGCGCTGATGAACCACCAGCCCACGGGCCGCGACCTGATCGTCATCAGCGACTGGATGTGCGCCCGCTTCGTACGGCTGGGGTGGGTGCAGGAGATGGACCGCGCCCGCCAGCCCCACGTCGCCCGCCATCTGGACCCGCTGCTGCGCGGGCCGCACTTCGACCCCGGGCGCAGGCACAGCGTGCCCTGGCAGTCCGGCATCACCGGCATCGCGTACAACCGCAGAAAGCTCGGCCGGGAGATCCGGCACACCGCCGACCTGTGGAAGGACGATCTGCGCGGCCGGGTCACCCTGCTGGCCGGGCTGGACGAGGCCTTCGCGATGCTCATGCAGGGCAACGGAGTGGACATCGGCCGCTGGAAGGCGGACGACTTCTACCGGATGACCGATCAAATCCGCTCGCTGGTGCGCAAGAAGCACATCCGCCGCTTCACCGGCAACGACTACATCAAGGACCTCGCCTCGGGCGACGTGCTCGCCGCCCAGGCCTACTCCGGCGATGTGATCCAGCTCAAGGCCGACAACCCGGACATCGAGTTCGTGGTGCCCCAAGAGGGCGCCGAGCTGTGGGCGGAGAGCCTGATGATCCCCGACCGCGCCGCCCACAAGAAGAACGCGGAACGCCTCATCGACTACTACTACGAGCCCGAGGTGGCCGCCGAACTGGCGCTGTGGGTCAGCTATGTGTGCCCCGTACCGGCCGCGCGCGAGGTACTGGCCTCCGCCAAGGACAAGGAGCGCGCCGAACTCGCCGAGGACCCGCTGGTCTTCCCCGACAAGGAGATGCGCGCCCGGCTGGCGATCGCCCGGGACATCACCCCCAAGGAGCGCCCCGCCTTCGCCAAGGAGTGGAACGCGCTCGCCGGGCTGTGAGACCGGTGCGGGCCGGGCGGCCCGCACCGGTGCGGTGGCTCAGGTGACGTTCACCCCGGTCCAGGCGGCGGCGGTCGCGTTGTAGTTGGCGCTGCCCTGGCCGTACAGGTCGCGTGCCGCGTTCAGCGTCGCGGTGCGCGCGGCCTTGTAGTTGGTGTTGGAGGTCATGTAGACGGTCAGCGCCCGGTACCAGATCTTCTCGGCCGCGGCCCGGCCGATCCCGGTGACCGGCTGGTTGTTGTACGTGGGGCTGTCGTAGCTGACGCCGTTGATGACCTTGGGTCCGCTGCCCTCGGACAGCAGGTAGAAGAAGTGGTTGGCCACGCCCGAGGAGTAGTGGACGTCGATGCTGCCGATGCCGGAGTACCAGCTGTCCTTGGAGCGGCCGTCCTTGCTGGGCTTGTCCATGTAGCGCAGCGGCCTGCCGTTGCCGAACAGGTCGACCTTCTCGCCCACCAGGTAGTCGCCCACGTCGTTGGGGTTGTTGGTGTAGAACTCCGTGGTCGCCGCGAAGATGTCGGAGGTGCCCTCGTTGAGGCCGCCGGACTCACCGCTGTAGACCAGCTTGGCGGTGGCGGAGGTGACGCCGTGCGTCATCTCGTGAGCGGCGACGTCGATCGAGGTCAGCGGCTTGGCGTTGCCCTGCCCGTCCCCGTAGGTCATGCAGAAACAGGAGTCCTGCCAGAACGCGTTGGCGTAGTTGTTGCCGTAGTGCACCCGGCTGGTGCTGCCCCTGCCGTCCCCGCGGATGCCGTTGCGCCCGTGCACGGCCTTGTAGTAGTCCCAGGTCATCGCGTGCCCGTAGTGCGCGTCCACCCCCGCCCGCTGGCGCTGGTCGTCCCAGCTGTCGTCGGGGTCGGTGAAGGTGGCGCAGCTGCCGCTCGTGGCGCCGCGCATGTCACAGGTGCGGTGGTTGCCGCGCTTGGGGTCGATCAGCTCGTACAGCCTGGTGGAGGCGTTCTGCGTGGTGTCGACGGTGACCCGCCCGCTGTAGTTGCTGTTGCCGCTGCCGTGCCGCACCGCCTGATAGCGGAACAGCTCCGTGCCGCGGTTCGCATCGGAGATCACATGCAACTCACTGGGCGAACCGTCCCGTTGGAGCCCGGTGGCCACCGCTTCCCAGGCCAGCACCGGCCTGCCGGAAGCGGCCCAGACCACCAGCCGGGGGGCCTTCGCCGTGGACCGGCTGTCGCCCGCCGCCGACGCCGCCTTGAGCGCGTGCGTACGCGCGAACGCGGCGCCCTTCTCGGGAGTAGTGGACGGCACACTGATCGTCGCTCCAGTGGCCTTGGTGACGGACGAGGATTGCCGGCCGGATCTCTGATGGGTGATCAGGTCGCCGCCCAGTACCGGGAGTCCGGCGAACGTCCGCTCGTACCGCGTGTGCACCGTACCGTCGGTGTCCTTGACGACGTCGGCGACCAGCAGCTTCTCGCGGTCCCCGAGCCCGAGCGAGCCGGCGGTCGCGCCCGCGTCGGCCTGTGCGGCCTTGATCAATGCGACGCGCTGCTGTGGCGAGAGCGGGGCCGAAGCGTCGTCCTGCGCGCCGGCCGTGCCGGTCTGCAGCCCTGCGACCAGGGCGGCGGCAGCTATCAATGGGAGGGAGGAGGAGAGTTTCACTGCGTCTGACTCCTTTTGGCGGGGCCGCAGCCGTGCGGCCTGGGGGGTGTGCCGGGGAGCAGTGGGACGGGTCGCGGGCCGGGGCGATCGGCTCCCGTCGGGTCAAAGGGGCGTCCAGGCCCGCGAGTTGAGGCTGAGCATCCCACCGGCACAGCACGCTGTCAGGTCCCCGACAACACCCCCGTGGCAAGTCGTCCGAAATCCAGCCCCTGTGGTCCGCCAATCGGACACCGCGGTCGGCCGTGCGGCGAAAAGCGCTGTTCGGTGAAGCGCTCGCCGTCCCGGCGGCGGTGGAATCCCGCCGTTGCCTCTGGGGTGGCGGTGCGGTCGGGGGCGGGGGAGGGGCAGGCCCGGTGGGCGGCTGCGGGCCGCCGGTGGCCGTTCGCGCAGTTCCCCGCGCCCCTGACTGCTCGCAGTCCCAGCAGCCGGCCGGAGGCGCCGCCGCCAACGGCCGCTCGCCCCAGAGCCTCGGCTTTCGGCACCATCCCGCCGCCGTCCAGTACCCCGCCCACGAGGAGGACAGCGGCGGCGAGCCGGGCCTGAACGCCCTGGTCCCGTACGGACAGTGCGTCCTGGGCGTGGGCAAGTACGCCAACGGATTCCGCGACGTCACCGCCAACTGGATGGGCAACGCCGACTGCACCCGGCTGCGCCTGGACCCCGCGCCCTCCTCGGCCCGCGAGGACGTACCCCAGGACTGGGCCCCCAACCAGGGCCAGGGCGGCTGGTCCGGCGGCGGGGTCGGCGGGCAGGCGGTGCTGGCCGGGCCGGACGGCTCGGTGCTCGGCGCCGACACCCACCTCGTGCGGCGCACGGCCGACGGAGAGGTGGAGACCCTCGCGGACCTCGAGGTCCCCACCGGCGACCGCAAGCCGGGCGTGGACCCCGCAACCGCCGACGGCGGCGGCGCCCGCGCCATGGTCCGCGGCGGAAAGCGGCTGCTGATCGGCGGCGGAGTGAGCGTGCGGCGCCGCAACAGCCCCGTGCTGCGCCGCAACAGCCCCGTGCTGTGGGTCTCCACGGACGGCGGGCGCAGCGTGGAGCGGACCACGCTGCCGCGGCCGCCCGGCTTCGCGGCGGACGGCAGCGGCCCGTGGCTCTCCGGCGTCACCGCGATGGCCGCCGACGGCGAACGCGTGGTGGCGCTGGGCTCGGCGCCCGACGACGGGCCGCGGCGGGTGCCGGTGTGGACCTCCACCGACGGCGGCAGGACCTGGCAGGCCTCCACCGCCGGCCCGATCGCCAAGGGGGCGACGATCAGTGGCGTACTGCGCGACGGCAACCGCTGTCTCGCCTACGGCGGACGGCTGCGGTACGGCGCGAGGGACCTCCCGTTCGCGATGACCAGCGCGGATGGGCGCACCCGGAAGACCGAGGACGTCTCGGCGATGGGCGAGGGCTGGATCGCGGGCGCGGTGGTGGACGGCGGCGGGCAGCTGGTCCTGCTCGGCCGCGTCATGAAGGACCGCGAGTGGTGCGGCACGGTGTGGACGGGCGGCATCGGCAAGCGGGCCGAACGCGCCGCGCTGGGCTGCGGCAGGGCGCACCCCACGGCCGTCGGAACGCGCGCCGACGGGGTGGCCGTCATCGCGGGCGGCAAGGACCTGTGGGTCCGCGACGGCAAGCGGACGGGGTGAGCGGGGCGCCGTCCCGGCGCCCCGCGCCACGGACCGGCGCCCGCCTCAGCGCCCGACCAGTTCCCGCACCGCCCCCACCCGGTTGGTGGTGACCGCGTCCACCCCGGCCCGCAGCAGCCGCCGCACCGAACGCGGCGTGTCCACCGTCCACGCGGCGACCAAGTAGCCCTCCTCGTGGGCGCGTTGGACCAGCGACCGGCTCACCAGCCCGAAGTGGTAGTTGAGCCAGCGCGGCCGGACGCGGGCCAGCAGCTCGGGGCGCGGCGGGGCCGTACGCGCCCAGGAGAAGGCGATCTCGGCGTCCGGGTCCGCGGCGCGCACGGCCAGCATCGCGGTGCCGCCGCCGCTGTAGTAGGCGCCCTGGGCCGCGCCGGACTCGTGCACCTCGGTGACGGCGCAGGCCGCGGCCGCGGGGTCGGGAAGGTCGACCAGGGCCCGCGTGCCGGGGTACTTGGCGATCAGCGCGAGGGCGTCGCGCAGCGTCGGCAGGCCGCCCGCCGTCAGCTCGTGCACCTGGGCGAAGGTGAGCGCGGCGAGCGGGCGGTCATGGCCCCACAGGCGCTCCAGCGTCGCGTCGTGGAGCAGCACCGGTACGCCGTCGCGGGTAGGGCGCACATCGATCTCCACGGCGTCGGCACCGGCCTCCAGCGCCGCCCTGATGGCGGCGAGGGTGTTCTCGCGGCGGATGTACGGGTCGCCGCGGTGGCCGATGACCGCGGGCCGCCGGGCGGCGGGGGCGGCGGTCACCGGGCGAGGGCCTGGAGCCGTCACCGCGGCCACGAGGCGGTGTAGGTGTCGATCTCGGCCGCGAGGCGCGCCTTGGCGGGGGCGTCCATGAAGGACGCCTCGACGGCGTTCTTGGCGAGCGCCGCCACCCCTGCCGCGTCCAGGTCCAACAGCCGTGCGGCGACGCCGTATTCGAGGTTCAGGTCGGTGCCGAACATGGGCGGGTCGTCGCTGTTGACGGTGACCAGCACGCCCGCGTCGACCATGTCCTTGATCGGGTGCTCGTCGAGCGTGCGGACGGCCCGGGTCGCGATGTTGGAGGTGGGGCAGACCTCCAGCGGGATACGGCGCTCGGCGAGGTGGGCCAGCAGCTTCGGGTCCTGGGGGGCGCTGGTGCCGTGGCCGATGCGCTCGGCGCGCAGGTCGGTGAGCGCGTCCCAGATGGTCTGCGGTCCCGTGGTCTCGCCCGCGTGCGGTACGGAGCGCAGCCCGGCCGCGATGGCGCGGTCGAAGAACGGCTTGAACTGCGGGCGCGGGACGCCGATCTCGGGCCCGCCGAGCCCGAAGGAGACCAGGCCCTCGGGCTGCAGCTCGGTGGCGATGCGGGTGGTCTCCTCGGCTGCGGGCAGGCCGGCCTCGCCGGGGATGTCGAAGCACCAGCGCAGGACGACGCCCAGCTCGGACTCCGCGGACTTGCGGGCGTCCTCGATGGCCTCGACGAAGGCCGCGTCGGGGATGCCGCGGCTGGTGGAGCTGAAGGGGGTGACGGTCAGCTCGGCGTAGCGGATGTTCTGCCGCTGCATGTCGCGGGCGACCTCGTACGTCAGCAGCCGGACGTCCTCGGCGTCGCGGATCAGGTCCACGACGGAGAGGTAGACCTGGATGAAGTGCGCGAAGTCCCGGAAGGTGAAGAAGTCGGCCAGCGCCTCGGGGTCGGTGGGGACCGGGGAGTCCGGGTGCCGGGCGGCCAGCGCGGAGACGATGCGCGGGGACGCCGACCCCACGTGGTGGACGTGAAGTTCCGCCTTGGGCAGGCCCGCGATGAATGCGTCGAGGTCGGACAACGGTTCCTCCAGGTCGGGGGCGCGGGTCGGCGAGGTCGCAAGGGGTGCCGCAGGTCCCGGTCATCGTATGTGTGCCCTGCACGTGGCCGCGGCGGGGGTCATAGCATGGCAGGACAGTGAATGGGGAGTGCCATGTCCGACAGCCAGCAGCAGCGGCCCGAGCCGCATGATCCGTGGGCCCCGCCCGAGGACCGCGCCAGGGCCGAGGGGCCACAGCACCCCACGGCAGGGCCCGAGGACTCCGTACCACCGGCGGGCCGGGTCCCCCTGACCAAGCGGGAGGGCGCGGGGCGCCCGGAGGCCGACGGGCAGGCCGACGCGGACGGGCGGTCCGATACGGACGGGCAGTCCGGCTCCGGCGGGCAGTCCGGCGCCTCAGGACGCCCCTGCACCCCCGGCGCCCAGGCCTCCGACGGCCGGGCCTCGGCTCCCACCCCCGCCCCGGCTCCCGCCCCCGAGCTGGACCCCTGGCGGGCCCCCGATCCGGACCGCGCCGACAGTCCGCGCGACCGGCGGCGCTGGGGCGCACCGGGCCCGCACCAGCCCCCCGGAGCCGCGGCGCCGTACCAGGCCCCCGGAGCCGCGTCGCCGTACCCGCCTCCTGGGTCCCAGGCAGGCCCCGGCCACCGGATACCGCAGGGCCCGGCACCGTGGGCGCAGCCGCAGGCCGGCGCGGCGCCGCACGGGCCGGCCGGAGCGATGCCGCCCCCGCCGCCCGAGAACCTGGGCCCCTACGACGTGCCCCCGCCGCCGCCCGCGCCGGGCAGGCAGGGCGGCGGCGGGGGACAGGGCGGCCCTGGCACGGCACCCGGGCCCTACGGGGCACAGCCCTACGCGGGCCAGGCCCCGTCATCGCCGTACGCACCGCACCCGTACGGCGCCCAGGGCGGCTACCCCTACGGCCCGGGCTATCCGGCGGCGCCGGGGTACCAGACCTCGTGGGTGCCCGCCCACCCCAGCAACGGGCTGGGTATCGCGGCCCTGGTCGTCGGGATCGTCGGCACGGTGCTGGGCTTCACGGTCATCTTCGGCATCCTGCTGGGGGTCCTCGCGATCGTCTTCGGCGCGGTCGGCCGCGGCAAGGCCTCCAGGGGCGAGGCGACCAACGGCGGTATGGCGCTGGCCGGGCTCATTCTGGGCGGCGTCGCGCTGCTGATCAGCGCCCTCATGATCGTTCTGCTGGCGACCACCGGCTACGAGAGCGACGGCTCCGAACCCGACCGGGGCCGCCCCTCCGACGTCTATGAGGCCGCGCTCCCGCCACCCCTTCCCTCCCCGCTGCGGGCTCCCCCGCTTCAGACCCCCTCGGCCAGCTCCTGACGGGCCGCCATCAGCGCGAAGCCCAGCAGGTTCGGGCCGAGCCAGCGGGCCGGGTCCTGGGCCCGCTCGTCGTCGGCGGCCAGGCCGATCCCCCAGATCCGGTCCAGCGGGCTGGCCTCCACCAGCACCCGCGAGCCCGTACCCAGGAGGTACGCGCGCAGCGCGGCGTCCTGGCCGAACTTGTGGACGCTGCCCTCGCGGACCAGGGCGAAGCGGTGCGCCCGCCATATCTCCTCGTCGAAGCCGCGCACCGCACGGCCCGCGTCCTTGGCCTGCTTGGGGTGCGTGGCCGCGAGGACCTGCTGCTCCGCCTCCCGGTCACCGAAGAGCCGTGCCTTTGCGGCCATCATCCAGTGCTCGGCGGTGGCGTAGGTGACGCCGTCGACCGTGAACGGCGAGGGCCACCACTGGCTGAAGCAGCTCGCGCCCAGCGAGCCGTCGCGCCGCGGGGTGTGCCCCCAGAAGTAGACGTACTTGTACGCTCGCCCCTCGGCGATCCCGGCCAGCAGCTCCTGGACCGAGCGCGGCCCGTCCGGCTCCCCGTGAGCCCGCGCCCCGCCCGGCTCCACGGCCCCGGCAGCCCCCGCGGCCGCCGAGGCCCCGCCGATTTCCGCCCCTGCTTCCCCTGACGTCTTCGTCGTCATTTCCGCGCCCCCCGTTTCGTCGTGCATCATGCCGAGATTGTGTCAGCGGGCACTGACAACGTGTCGGGGCGTGCGCAACGAAAATCGCAGAATCCGTCGCGTAACCAAAAGGCAACAACGGAATCACTTGTTGGAGGCAGTCTCCTCTGTCAAGATCGGCCATCGATTCCGGAACCAGCTACGCCAGGCACCGCAGCGGGGCGGACCGCCCCGCGTCCCGGCGGAGGAGAGCACCATGGACCAGCGACGCGATGTGCGCGATGTGACGGAGCGGTTCGCCAAGGGCGCGCAGTACATCGGAGGGACGCTCGCACACGGCACTTCGGGCCGCACGCAGACGGTTGTCGACCCGGCCACGGGCGAGGCGGTGTTCCGCTACGAACTGGCCTCCACCGCCGAGGTGGACGCGGCCGTTGAGGCCGCCGAGCGGGCCCTGCCGCAGTGGGCGGGCGCCACCCCCGGCGAGCGCTCGGACGCGATGCACCGCTTCGCCGCTCTCTTGGCCGAAGGGGCCGAGGACCTGGCCCGGGCCGAGTCCCTGCAGTGCGGCAAACCGATCAAGCTCAGCCGGGAGTTCGACGTCCCCGGCTCCATCGACAACACCGCCTTCTTCGCGGGCGCCGCCCGCCACCTCCAGGGCAGCTCGGCGGGGGAGTACAGCGGCGACCACACCTCCTGCGTACGCCGCGAGCCCATCGGCGTCGTCGGCTCCATCGCCCCCTGGAACTACCCGCTGCAGATGGCCGCCTGGAAGGTGCTGCCGGCCATCGCGGCGGGCAACACCATCGTGCTCAAGCCCGCCGAGAACACCCCGCTGACCTCGCTGATGTTCGCGCAGGCGGCGAGCGCGGCCGGTATCCCCGACGGCGTGCTCAACATCGTCGCGGGCGCGGGCCGGGACGCCGGCGAACACCTGGTCGGCCACCCGTCCGTCGCCATGACCTCCTTCACCGGGTCCACCGAAGTCGGCAGGCGGGTCGCCGAGATCGCCACCACCGCCTCCCCGTGGCCCAAGCGCCTGCACCTCGAACTGGGCGGCAAGGCCCCCTTCGTGGTCTTCGACGACGCCGATCTGGAGGCCGCCGTGCACGGCGCGGTCGCCGGCGCGCTGATCAACACTGGCCAGGACTGCACCGCCGCCACCCGCGCCTACGTCCAACGCCCCCTGTACGACGCCTTCGTGAGCGGTGTCGCCGACCTGATGGCCACCGTACGGCTGGGCGACCCCTTCGATACGGCCACCGACCTCGGCCCGCTGATCTCGCACGCCCAGCGCGACCGCGTCGCCGGATTCGTGGACCGGGCGCGCGCGTACGCCACCGTCGTCACCGGCGGCGAGGCGCCCGCTTTCGGCAAGAACAGCGCCCTGGCCGACGGCGCGTACTACCGCCCGACGCTGATCACCGGTGCCGCCCAGGACAGCGAGATCGTGCAGCGCGAGATCTTCGGCCCCGTCCTGGTCGTCCTGCCCTTCGACAGCGACGACGAGGGCCTGGCGCTGGCCAACGACACCCCCTACGGGCTCGCGGCCTCCGCCTGGAGCCGCGATGTCTACCGTACGAACCGCGCCACCCGCGAGATCAAGGCGGGCTGTGTGTGGGTCAACGACCACATCCCGATCATCAGCGAGATGCCGCACGGCGGGTACAAGGCCTCCGGCTTCGGCAAGGACATGTCCGCCTACTCCTTCGAGGAGTACACCCAGGTCAAGCACGTCATGATCGACAACACCGCGCTCGCCAGGAAGGACTGGCACCGCACCGTCTTCGGGGACAGGTGACGGCCGCCGGCCGACCACCGGGCCCGACTCCTTGAAGGGGCAGTGCGCATGGAGCACCACGAGCAGCCCGATCCACCCTCCGCGCCCGAACTCGCCGCCGTGCGCCGCAGTCTGGCCGACGGCCGTCTGGCCATGACCCGCCGGTCGCTGCTGCGCGCGAGCGGCGCCGGCGCGCTCGCCCTGGGCGGGCTCGGCGCCCTGGCGGCCTGCGGCATCCCGCCCGCGGGCCGCCAGGGCGCGGAGCCCGCGCGCGATCACTCCGCGCAGGAGAAGCGCGTCAGCTTCTCCAACTGGACCGAGTACATGGACGCCGACGAGGACGGCGGCGGCCGCCCGACGCTGGACGCCTTCACCCGGCGTACCGGCATCACGGTCAAGTACACCGAGGACATCAACGACAACGACGAGTTCTTCGGCAAGGTCAAGGCCCAGCTCGCGGCCCGCCAGGACACCGGAAGGGACCTGATCGTCCTCACCGACTGGATGTGCGCGCGGATGATCTCGCTCGGCTGGATCCAGAAGCTGGACGCCGCGAGCCTGCCGCACGCCCGCGCCAACCTCTCCCCGCAGTTCCGCGACCCCGACTGGGACCCGGGCCGGGTCCACTCCTACCCCTGGACGGGCATCCCCGCCGTCATCGCCTACAACGCGAAGGCGACGCGGGGACGGACGGTCGACTCCGTCGGCCAGCTCCTGGAAGACCCCGCGCTCAAGGGGCGCGTCGGCTTCCTCTCCGAGATGCGCGACAGCGTCGGACTGACCCTGCTGGACATGGGCAAGCGCCCCGAGGACGTCACCTCCGGCGACTTCGACGCGGCCCTGGCCCGGCTCCAGAAGGGCGTCGACAGCGGCCAGATCCGCCGCTTCACCGGCAACGACTACATCAACGACCTCAGCAAGGGCGATCTGGCGGCGTGTGTGGCCTGGGCGGGCGACGTCGTCCAGCTCCAGCGCGACAACCCGGACATCAAGTACGCCATCCCGCGCGCCGGTTACATGACCTCGACGGACAACCTGATGGTGCCCGACACCGCGCGCCACAAGAAGAACGCCGAGCGGCTGATCGACTACTACTACGAGCCCAAGGTGGCGGCGCGCATCGCGGCCCACATCACCTACGTCTGCCCGGTCGAGGGCGTACGCGAGGAACTGGCGAAGATCGACAAGGAGCTGGCGGCCCACCCGCTGATCCTCCCGGACCGGGAGATGGCCGCCAGGTCGCACGCCTTCCGGGCGCTGACGAGCCAGGAGAACGAGGAGTTCGCCAGGAAGTTCTCCGACCTCACCGGCGCCTGACCCACCCTTCTCCTCCCTGCGCCCGACCCACCCTCCCCCTCCCGGCGCCCGACCCACCCCCTCCTCCACTCTCCAGGGGACCCCTGACATGACACAGACCTCGGGCGGCGATGTCCGCCTCACCGGCATCAGCAAGACCTACGGCAGCTTCACCGCCGTCCACCCCCTGGACCTCACGGTCCCCGCGGGCTCCTTCTTCGCGCTGCTGGGCGCCTCCGGCTGCGGCAAGACCACCACCCTGCGCATGATCGCGGGACTGGAGGACCCCACCACGGGCACCGTCGAACTCGCGGGCAAGGACGTCACCGCGCTGCCTCCCTACAAGCGCCCGGTCAACACCGTCTTCCAGAACTACGCGCTCTTCCCGCACCTGGACATCTACGAGAACGTCGCCTTCGGACTGCGCCGCCGCGGCATCAAGTCCGTGAAGAAACAGGTCGAGGCGATGCTGGAGCTCGTACAGCTGGGCCCGATGGCGCGCCGCAAGCCGCAGCAGCTCTCCGGCGGCCAGCAGCAGCGCGTCGCCGTCGCCCGCGCGCTGATCAACCACCCCCAAGTGCTGCTCCTGGACGAGCCGCTGGGCGCCCTCGACCTCAAACTGCGCCGCCAGATGCAGCTGGAGCTCAAGCGCATCCAGACCGAGGTGGGCATCACCTTCGTGCACGTCACCCACGACCAGGAGGAGGCCATGACGATGGCCGACACCGTCGCGGTGATGAACGGCGGCCGCGTCGAGCAACTGGGCGCCCCCGCCGACCTGTACGAGAACCCCGCCACCACCTTCGTCGCCAACTTCCTGGGCACCTCCAACCTCATCGAGGCACAGATCACCGAGGCGGGCGGCAGCGACCTGCTGCTGAGCGTGGGGGAGGTGAAGCTGCGGCTGCCCGCGAAGCGCTGCAGCGCCGCCTCGGCCAAGGCGGGCGAGAAGGTCCTGGCGGGCGTACGGCCCGAGAAGATGGCCCTGGCGCACACCGACGACGCCGCCTCCGTCGCCGAGGGCCACAACCGCATCGCCGGCCGCATCAAGGACGCCAGCTTCATCGGGGTCTCCACCCAGTACGTCATCGACACCCGCGGCGCGGGCGAACTGGCCGTCTACGAGCAGAACATCGAGCGCGACACCCGGCTCGTCCCCGGCGCCGACGTGGTCCTGCACTGGAACCCGGCGCACACCTTCGGGCTGGACGCCGACCAGGACATCCAGGCCGGCACCGACCGGGACGAGGAGGCCGCGTGACGCTCACCGAGGCGCCGCCCGCCGAGCCGGGGCCACTCGTGCGCAAGCCCCCCGCCCGCAGACGCGTGGTCCCCTACTGGCTGCTGCTGCCCGGCATCCTGTGGCTGCTGGTCTTCTTCGCCGCCCCGCTCGTCTACCAGGCCTCGACCTCCGTACAGACCGGCTCCCTGGAAGAGGGCTTCAAGGTCACCTGGCACTTCGCCACCTACTGGGAGGCGATCGGCGAGTACTGGCCGCAGTTCTTGCGCTCGGTGGGCTACGCCGCCACCGCCACCGTGCTGTGCCTGGTGCTCGGCTACCCCCTGGCGTACCTGATCGCCTTCAAGGCGGGCCGCTGGCGCAACCTGGTGATGATCCTGGTCATCGCGCCGTTCTTCACCAGCTTCCTGATCCGCACCCTCGCTTGGAAGACGATCCTGGCCGACGGCGGCCCCGTCGTCGGCGCCCTGAACACCCTGCACATCCTGGACGTCACCAGCTGGCTGGGCCTGACCGAGGGCGAACGCGTACTGGCCACACCGCTGGCGGTGGTCTGCGGCCTGACGTACAACTTCCTGCCCTTCATGATCCTTCCGCTGTACGGCTCGCTGGAGCGCATCGACCCCCGGCTGCACGAAGCCGCGGGCGACCTGTACGCGCGCCCCGCCACCACCTTCCGCAAGGTCACCTTCCCGCTGTCCATGCCGGGCGTGGTCGCCGGGACCCTGCTCACCTTCATCCCGGCCGCCGGCGACTACATCAACGCCGAACTGCTGGGCTCCACGGACCAGAAGATGATCGGCAACGTCATCCAGTCCCAGTTCCTGCGGGTCCTGGACTACCCGACCGCCGCCGCGCTCTCCTTCCTCCTCATGGCGGCCATCCTCGCCATGGTCACGCTCTACATCCGCAAGTCCGGGACGGAGGATCTGGTGTGAGGGCCGCTCTTCGATGGGTACGGCGCCATCTCGTCGTCTTCGCCGGCCTGTTGACGCTGGCGTATCTGATCCTGCCCAACGTCATCGTGCTGGTCTTCTCCTTCAACAAGCCCAACGGCCGCTTCAACTACGAGTGGCAGCGCTTCTCCACCGACGCCTGGGCCGACCCGTGCGGCGTCGCCGACCTGTGCGGATCGCTCGGACTGAGCCTCAGGATCGCGCTGTGGGCGACGCTCGGCGCCACCGTCCTCGGCACCATGATCGCGTTCGCGCTGGCCCGCTACCGCTTCCGCGCGCGCTCCTGCGTCAACACCCTGATCTTCCTGCCGATGGCCATGCCCGAGGTCGTCATGGCCGCCTCCCTGGCCACCCTCTTCCTCAACATGGGCATCGAGTTCGGCTTCTGGACGATCCTGATCGCGCACATCATGTTCTGCCTGAGCTTCGTGGTCACCGCCGTCAAGGCGCGCGTGATGAGCATGGACCCACGCCTGGAACAGGCCGCCCAGGACCTCTACGCGACCCCCACGCAGACCTTCCTGAGGGTCACGCTGCCCATCGCGGCCCCCGGCATCGCGGCCGGCGCGCTGCTCTCCTTCGCCCTGTCCTTCGACGACTTCATCATCACCAACTTCAACGCGGGCTCCACCGTGACCTTCCCCATGTTCGTCTGGGGTTCGGCACAGCGGGGCACGCCCGTTCAGATCAATGTCATCGGAACGGCGATGTTCCTGCTCGCCGTGGTCTGTGTCCTGGGCGGGCAACTGCTGACCGGACGCCGTAAAAGGAGCTGAGAACCATGGCACGAGCTGCCATGACCACCCCCCTGCGCGCCCTCGCGGACGCCCGACCCACCCCCTTCTGGCTGGACGACGAGGACCGCCCGGCCGCCTGCCCGGCCCTCGTGGGCGACGAGCACGGCGACCTGCTCGTCGTCGGCGGCGGCTACAGCGGCCTGTGGACCGCGCTGATCGCCAAGGAGCGCGACCCGCAGCGCGATGTCGTCCTGATCGAGGGCCAGGAGATCGCCTGGGCCGCCTCCGGCCGCAACGGCGGCTTCTGCGCCGCCTCCCTGACCCACGGCCTGGGCAACGGACTCGCCCGCTGGCCACAGGAGTTGGCGCAGCTCGAAGCCCTCGGCTCCGCCAACCTGGACGCGATCGAGTCCGCCGTCGCCCGCTACGGCATCGACTGCGCCTTCGAGCGCACCGGCGAGATCGACATCGCCACCGAGCCGCACCAGATCGCCGAGCTGCACGAGAGCGCCGAGGACGCCGCCCGCCTGGGCCTGAGCGGATACCGGTTCCTGGACCGCGACGAGCTGCGCGCCGAAGTGGACTCCCCGACGTTCCTGGCCGGGCTGTGGGACCGGCGCGGCGTGGCCATGCTCAACCCGGCCAGGCTGGCCTGGGGCCTCAAGCGCGCCTGCCTGGAGGCGGGTGTACGCATCTACGAGCACACCCCCGCCACCGCCCTGGCCGCCGAGGGCCCGGGCATGGCAGCCCGCACCCCCTACGGGCGCGTCTTCGCCCGCCGTATCGCGCTGGGCACCAACGCCTTCCCGTCCCTGATCCGCAGGGTGCGCCCGTACATCGTCCCGGTCTACGACCACGCGCTGATGACCGAACCGCTCACCGCCGACCAGCTCGCCGCCATCGGCTGGAAGAGGCGCCAGGGCCTGTCCGACTCCAACAACCACTTCCACTACTTCCGCCTCACCGCCGACCACCGCATCCTGTGGGGCGGCTACGACATCGTCTACCGCTACGGCGGCGGGGTACGCGCCGAGTACGACCACCACCCGGCCACCTACGAAAAGCTCGCCCGGCACTTCTTCCGCTGCTTCCCGCAGCTGGCGGGCCTGCGCTTCACCCACACCTGGGGCGGCGCCATCGACACCTGCTCCCGCTTCTCCGCCTTCTTCGGCACCGCGCACTCCGGCCGGGTCGCCTACGCCGCCGGCTACACGGGCCTGGGCGTGGGCGCCACCCGCTTCGGCGCCGAGGTCATGCTCGACCTGCTCAGCGGCGAACGCACCGAACGCACCCGCCTGTCGATGGTCCGCTCCAAGCCCCTGCCCTTCCCGCCCGAACCGCTGCGCTGGGCGGGCATCGGCATCACCCAGTGGTCGATGACCCGCGCCGACACCCACGGCGGCCGCCGCAACCTGTGGCTGCGCGGCATGGACCGCGTCGGCCTGGGCTTCGACAGCTGAGCGGTGCGCTGCGCCGCGCCGGAAGCGTGGACCTGACACCGCGGGCCGGTGAGGGCTGGTCGCACAGTTCCCCGCACCCCTTTCGGGGGCCCGCCTTGCGCCCTCCGGATACGCCCGCGCACCACTCGCGGGCCATTTGTAACCCCTGTCACCGAAAAGTCACCCGCCAACCCGTGTAAGGATCCCCGGCGCGCCGTCTCTTCCCCCGTAGGACATACGGCCCGAGGGGGCCGGGGAAGCGAGGGCAGACATGAATGCCGCGGGGGCCAAAGGCGCAGTGGAATGGCTGGTATCGGTGGCACCGGACCCGGAGGCCTGCCGCTGGGAATGGGAGCGCAACCCCCTGGGGGTGGCGCTCCTCCCGGCCGGCATGCTCTGGGACGTACTGATCGTGCCGGGCGAACTCGGCTGCCCCACACTCGACGTGCTGGCCCGCTTCATCGACCGTCCCGGCCCCGTACTCACCGACTTCGGCGACTGCCGCACCGGCTTCTTCGTACCCCCCGGCACCGCCACCCGCTGGCTGGGCACCGGCGTACGCGGCGCCGGCCGCGGCACCTGGATCGTCGTCCCCTACCCCGGCCGCGCCACCGGCGGCGTCCGCTGGGTCGTCCCCCCGGACGGCACCGGCCTGCTCACCGACCCCGCCGTCCTCGAACTGGCCATGCACGAAGCAGCGGCGGGCCTGAGCCGTGAACGGTGAGGCGACGCCCGCACGGGGGCGGACGGGGATCGAGGAGGACCGGAGGAGGACCGCGGTCAGGCACGCGCCGGCGACGGCCGCCCGGTGGGACGTGGTACGCCGGGCCCGGCACGCCAGCTCCCGTCCACCGCCCCTGCTCCGGGCCCTGTACGGCACTGCTCCCTACCGCTGTGCAGGGGGCGGGCTCAGGTCCCTGGGCGGTCTCGCCGGGGAGGCCGGCACCGCCCGGCCACGCACGCCACGGCGCACAACAGCACCCCGCACAGGCACCAGCTGCCCACGGTGTCCAGGGGCCAGTGGTAGCCGCGCAGGACGAGGCCGGTGGCGACTGCGAGGTTGATGAGGGCGGCGGTGGGGGTGAGGAGGCGGCGGGGGAGTGGGGGGAGGTGGGGGGAGAGGAGGAGGGCGGTGGCGCCGTAGGCGAGGGTGGCGGTGGCGGCGTGGCCGGAGGGGTAGAAGCCGGTGGTTCCCTCCAGGAGGGCGGGCGGGGCGGGGCGGGCGACGGCCGCTTTGAGAGGGGCGACGAGGGCGGGCAGGAGGGCCATGGCCGCGGTGGCAGTCAGCGGGGGGAGCCACCAGTGGGGGGTGGTGGTGCGGCGGGCCCGCCAGGCGGTGAAGACGAGGGCGAGGGCCAGGACGGGGAGGGCGACCTGGAGGTTGCCGAGGTCGGCGAGGAATTCGGTCAGGGGCGCGGGGCCGCGGCCCACTACGGCGCGGTCCAGGCGTTCGTCGAGGGTGCGCAGCGGGCCGTGCGAGAGGACCTGCCAGGTGATGGCCGCGAAGAGCAGCGCGCACAGCAGCGCGAGAAGGGCCGGCCGCCCCGGAACAGGGGGGGTGGTTCCGGGGCGGCCGAGGGGATCGGTGTGCCGCGCGCCCCGGGGGGTTTGGGGCGGGCGGCCATCCGATCGGTGAGGATTTCCGGCGCCCGGTGTGACGGGGGCCCCGGAGTCGTGCGCGAGGGCACGGCCGACACGGAGCTGGGGCAGCGCCGGCCGGGCGTCGTCCGCAGTCCCCTGCGGACGGGGTGTTTCTCTCATCTGCAGAAACCGTACGGCAGAGGGGCGGGGCCCGACAGCCGGATCACCCAGCCGCCATGGCCCCCGCACATCTTCTTCACGCCGTCCCGCCGGTTGTGTGTGATCGGACCGTGCAGGTCACACCGCAGGGATCACACCGTGGCCAGGGCGGCTTCGAGGATGTCCAGGCCCTCGGTGAGCAGGCCCTCGCCGATGACCAGCGGCGGCAGGAAGCGCAGCACATTGCCGTAGGTGCCGGTGGTCAGCACCAGCAGGCCCTCCTGGTGGCAGGCCTTGGCGAGGGCCGCGGTGGCCTCGGGGTTGGGGTCCTTCGTACCGGACCTGACCAGCTCGATGGCGATCATCGCGCCGCGCCCGCGGACCTCGCCGATGATGTCGAACTTCTCCGCCATCGCCTCCAGGCGCGGCTTCATGATCTCGCCGATGCGCCGTGCCCTGGCGTTGAGGTCGAGCTCCTTCATCGTCTCGATGGAGCCGAGGGCCGCGGCGCAGGCCACCGGGTTGCCGCCGTAGGTGCCGCCCAGGCCGCCCGCGTGCGCGGCGTCCATGATCTCGGCGCGGCCGGTGACCGCGGCCAGCGGCAGGCCGCCCGCGATGCCCTTCGCGGTGGTGATGAGGTCGGGCACGATGCCCTCGTCCTCGCAGGCGAACCACTGGCCGGTGCGGCAGAAGCCGGACTGGATCTCGTCCGCGACGAAGACGATGCCGTTCTCCTTCGCGAAGTTCGCGATGGCGGGCAGGAAGCCCTTGGCCGGCTCGATGAAGCCGCCCTCGCCGAGCACCGGCTCGATGATGATCGCGGCCACGTTGTCCGCGCCGATCTGCTTGGTGATCTGCGAGATGGCCTGCTCGGCGGCCTCCTGCGCGCAGTTCTCCGGGCCGGTCAGCCAGCGGTAGGGGTAGGCCAGCGGCACCCGGTAGACCTCGGGCGCGAAGGGGCCGAAGCCGTTCTTGTAGGGCATGTTCTTGGCGGTGAGCGCCATCGTGAGGTTCGTACGGCCGTGGTAGCCGTGGTCGAAGACGACGACCGCCTGGCGCTTGGTGTAGGCGCGGGCGATCTTCACGGCGTTCTCCACCGCCTCCGCGCCGGAGTTGAACAGCGCGGACTTCTTGGCGAACTCGCCCGGGGTCAGCTCGGCGAGCCGCTCACAGACCTCGACGTAGGGCTCGTACGGCGTGACCATCACACAGGTGTGGGTGAAGTCGGCCAGCTGGGCGCTCGCGCGGCGCACCACGGCCTCGGCGCTGTTGCCGACCGAGGTCACCGCGATGCCCGAGCCGAAGTCGATGAAGGAGTTGCCGTCCACGTCCTGAAGCACACCGCCGCCCGCGCGCTGGGCGAACACGGGCAGCACGGCACCGACACCGGAGGCGACGGTGGCCTGCTTGCGCGCCCACAGCTCCTGGGACTTGGGGCCGGGGATCGCGGTGACGACGCGACGCTCCTGGGGGAGGGCGGGGCCTCCGGACAGTTCGGTCATGGCAGTCTCCTGGAGTGGAACGGGCACGTACGTAGCGACTTGCTGCTCGGCTTGTTCTCGCAGGCTAGGGGCGGGCCGCCGGGTGCGGCATGTTCCGTTCGGGAGAAGTGCGCGTGTTGCGTTGTCCGCACCGGACATAGCGACGGGGCGCGGCCACTAGATTGAGCGGCGCTCCTCGCGCGACCATCGGGCGACGAGTGCAGGCACGACGCTGGTCAGGGCTCTGGGGGACGAGGGGCACGGATGGACACCGAGGGCACGTACAACGCACGGCAGGGCCGGCCGCAGGGGGGCTCTCCCGGCGCGGGCGCGGGATGGGAGGCGGGCGGCGGGCAGGTACCGCGGCCCGCGGCCCCGCCCGCAGCGCCCCTGGCGCCCACGGGGGCGCCGCTCAAGCCCGCCGCGCCGCCCCCGCCGCCCGCGGCCCCGCCCACCGTCCACCAGCGGCAGGCCGCGGCCCCCGCGGCACAAGGGCCGCAGCAGGCACCGCCGTCCCCCTTCGTGCAGTGGCTGCGCACCCCCCGCCCGGCCGCGGCCCCCGGCATCTGGACGCTCGGCCACCGGCCCCGGACCGCCGAGGACACCGAGCGGGTCCCCGGGCGGCAGCTGATCAGCGGCGCGGTGATCTCGCTGCTGTGCGGCTGGCTGATCTGGTCGCTGCTGTGGAACGGCTACCTGGGCGGCTGGTGGCTCCTCCCGCTGGAGCTGCTGACCCCCGACTCCTGGCGGTTCAGCGGCGACCGCGTCTCCAACGCCGTGGTCTATTACGCCTATTACGCCCTCATCATCGCCGGGCTGCTGGTCTTCTTCGGGCGCATCGGCCGCTGGCCCGAGGTGTGGCGGCGCTACGTACGGCCCCTGGTGCGCAAGGCCAAGGAGCAGCGGCCGCAGGCGCCGCCGCAGCCCGCCGCCGACCGCGCCCAGTGGCCCGAACTGCGGGCGGCGGGCGCGGTGGACGCGGCCGAGCGGCTCGCCGCCGAGGCCGGTGCGGGCCTGATGAACGACGTCGACGCGGCCCGTATCGAGCGCGCCTGGCACTCGGTGCGCGCCGGGCGCAACTCCCTGGCCTCCTTCACCGACACCGTGCTGCGGCACGGCGCCGCCGCCTGCGCGCACTTCTCCGGGCAGCGCGATGTGCCCCACCGCAGCGCCGAGCACGATCTGCTGGCCGGCCAGGTGCGCATCGGCACCGCCGCCGACCTGGACCGCAACCCCCACCAGCACCGCGGCACCGGCTGCGCGCTGGACCCGGCGCTGCTGGGCACCTCCCTGCTCGCCGTCGGGCCCGCGGGCTGCGGCAAGACCACCCGCCTGGTGCGGCCCGTAGTGGAGTCGATGTGCCTGCAGGCGCTGGCCGGGCACGCCACCGTGGTGGCGGTGGGCGCGGCCGGCTCGGGGCTCGGCCCGGACGAGGCCTTCGACGAGGTCGTACGCCTCGGCCGTCCGGGGCCGGGTGCCGACCTCGATCTGTACGGCGGCACCGGCGACCCCGACGAGGCGGCGGGCATCCTCGCCGAGGCGCTGGTCGGCGACCTCGCCCCGACGCTGCCCGGCGGTGACAGCAGGCGCGCCGCCACCGCGCTGGCCCAGCTGCTGGGCCCCTTCAGGGCCGCGCACGGCCGCTTCCCCTCCGTACCGGAGCTGCGCGAGCTGCTGGACGGCTCGGCCGAGGCGCTGGCCGCGCTGCGCACCGCTCTGGAGGTGGCGCGGGAGCACACCCTGCTGCGCGAACTGGACGCCCGCGCACGGCAGTCGGGCCGCGCCGAGGACCCCGGCACGCTGCTCGCCGACCGGCTCGCGCTGCTGGACCGCCCCGCCTTCGCGGAGTTCTTCGACCCCAGGGGCGGCAGCCGGCAGGTCTCGCTGCGGGCCCTGGACCGCCCGCTGCGCATCCGTGTCGACCTGCCCGAGCGCGGCCACGCGGAGGCCTCGCGGATGCTGGCGCGGCTGGTGCTGGCCCAGTTCACGGCCGGTGCGGCGGCCCGCGGCGACCGCTCGCTGTTCGCCTGCCTGGTGATCGACGACGCGGCGCGCACCGTCACCCCCGAGTCGCTGCGCGGCCTGCAGCGGCTGCGCTCGGCGCACGCGGGCGCGGTGCTCACCCTGAGCGGGCTGGACGACGTCCCCGAGTCGCTGCGCGGCGCGCTGCTGGGGGCGGTCGGCTGCCGGATGGCGTTCGCGGGCGTGACGACCTGGGACGGCGCGCGCTTCGCCGAGGTGTGGGGCAAGGAGTGGGTGCAGACCAAGGATGTGACGGACCGTCAAATCATTGCGGAGGGCGCCGCGATGAAGGCGCTGCACATGATCCGCCACCTGGTGACCGGCAAGATGGTCACCGCCAAGGCCGTCACCGTACGCACCGTCGAGCGCGAGCGCTGGTCCGCCTCGGACCTGGCCAACGCGCTGCCCGCCGGGCACGCGGTGCTCTCGGTGACCTCGGTGCGCGGCGAGCACACACCGCCGGTGCTGGTGGATCTGGGGCGGTAGGCGCTGCGCTGGATGTGCGGTGTGCCGTCCGCGGGTACGTCGTGGCTGGTCGCGCAGTTCCCCGCGCCCTTTTGGGGCGCGGCCCGCACCGCACCGGACTGCGACAGGGCCGCTCGGGTGACCCCTCGGCGTACGGGGCGTTCCCGTACGGGTCAACCGCGGACCCGGCGGCCCGTGACAACCCGTGCCGAAGGCATGCCCCGCATTCCTCCGCTGAGGCAGAATCGAGAGTGGCCGTCATACGGGACGGCGTATTCACCAGCCCTCCACCAGCCCGCTCACCGTTCACACCGGCCCCGCCACCGCGCAGCATCGACGCCGCATCGAAGGTCCCATGCCTCACACGCTCGCCTCCCTGGTCAACCACTCCGCGCTCAAGCTGACCGTGCTCGCGGGCGAGGACCGGCTGAGCACCCCGGTGCGCTGGGCCCACGCCAGCGAGCTGATCGACCCGGTGCCGTACATGGAGGGCGGGGAGCTGCTGCTGATCACCGCCCTGAAACTGGACGCCGAGGACCCCGAGGCCACCCGCAGATATGTGCGGCGCATCGCGCAGGCGGGCGTGGTGGGCCTGGGCTTCGCGGCCGGCGTCAACTACGACGAGGTGCCCGAGGCGCTGGTCGCGGCCGCCAAGGAGGAGGGGCTGCCGCTGCTGGACGTCCCCCGCCGCACCCCCTTCATCGCCATCAGCAAGGCCGTCTCCGCCGCCGTAGCCGCCGACCAGTACCGCGCGGTGACCGCCGGATTCGAGGCGCAGCGCGAGCTGACCCGGGCCGCGCTGAGCGCCGAGGGCCCCGAAGGGCTGCTGGCCCGTCTCGCCGCCCATCTGGACGGCTGGGTCGCGCTGTACGACGCCTCCGGCGCGGTGGCCGCCGCGGCCCCCGAGTGGGCGGCCCGCCGCGCCGCCCGCCTCACCGACGACGCCGCCCGGCTGCGCGAGCGCCCGGCCCCGGCCAGCGCGGTGGTCGCCGACGCGGACGGCGAGGACCGCGTCGAGCTGCAGTCCCTGGGCACGGGCCGCCGGGCGCGCGGGGTCCTCGCGGTCGGTACGGGCGCCCCGCTGGGCACCGCCGAGCGCTATGCCGTGCACTCCGCGGTGGCCCTGCTCACCCTCACCACCGAGCGCTCCCGCTCCCTGCAGGCCGCCGAACAGCGCCTGGGCGCCGCGGTGTTGAGGATGCTGCTGGCCAACGAACCCGACCACGCCAGGGCGGTGGCGGGCCCGCTGTACGGCTCCCTGCTGGACGCGCCCTTCCGCGTGGTGGTGGCCGAGCCCGCCGCCGTCGACGCCGAGGCGCCCGAGCAGAGCCCGGCGGCGCTGGAGGCGCTCGCCGACGCCATGGAGTCGGCGGCGGCCCGTACCGGCGAGGCGGTGCTCGCCGTCCCGGACGGCCCCCGGCTGATCGTGCTGGCCGTGGACGGCGGCGCGGCGGTCCGGGCCTGCGCCGAACACGCCGCGGCCGTCCAGGCCCGTACGGGCGCAGGGCCCCGCTCCCGGGGGCGCGCCGCGCGTACGGAGGCGGCCGAGGAGGGACTGGCCGTGGGTCTGTCGGCGCCGGCCGGGCCGATGGCCGCCGCCCACGCCTACCGCCAGGCCGAACAGGCCCTCTCCGTCGCCCGCCGCCGCGGCCGCACCCTCGTCGAGCACGAGGACGTCGCGGCCGGCTCGGTGCTGCCGCTGCTGGCCGACGACGCCGTGCGCGCCTTCGCCGACGGCATGCTGCGCGCCCTGCGCGACCACGACGCCACCGGCCGCGGCGACCTGGTCGCCTCGCTGCGCGCCTGGCTCTCCCGGCACGGTCAGTGGGACGCGGCGGCCGCCGACCTCGGCGTGCACCGCCACACCCTGCGCTACCGGATGCGGCGGGTGGAGGAGATCCTCGGCCGCTCCCTGGACGACCCGGACGTCCGCATGGAGCTGTGGCTGGCGCTGAAGGCGACCTCGGTGCCCGCGGAGCCCGGCGCGCCCGGGGAGTGAGACCGGGCCGCGCCGCCGAAGGCGCTTGCCCCCCGCCAAAGCGGCACAGCGCGCCGCCGCAGTACTCCGCGCCGGACAAACGACCGCGCCGCCGTGCCCCCCTACGGTGGGGGAAAGCCTGCAAGTACGGCCCAGGCCGGGCCGCCCACCACTTCGGAAGGGCCGGGATCCACGTGACCTCCACCCATGCCTTCTGGCTCGCCGGTCGCCGGGCGACCGGCGCGGACACCTTCGACGTCACCTCTCCCTGGGACGGCCGGCTGGTCGGCACGGTCAGCGTGCCCACCGAGGCCCAGGTCGAGGAGGCCGTCGCGGCCTCCGTCGCCGTGCAGGCCGAGCTGGCCGCCACCCCCGCCCACGTACGCGCCGCGGCCCTGGACCATGTGCACCGGCGCCTGCTGGAGCGTACGGAGGAGATCGCGCGGCTGATCTCCGCCGAGAACGGCAAGCCCATGAAGTGGGCCCGCGGCGAGGTCGGCCGGGCCGTGTCCGTCTTCCGCTTCGCGGCCGAGGAGGCCCGCCGCTTCAACGGCGGCGAGGCCCAGCGCCTGGACACCGACGCGGGCGGCGCGGGCCGCCTGGCCCTGACCCGCCGCTTCCCGCGCGGCACGGTCCTGGGCATCGCGCCCTTCAACTTCCCGCTCAACCTGTGCGCCCACAAGGTCGCCCCGGCCATCGCGGCCGGTGTGCCGATCATCCTCAAGCCGGCCCCGGCCACCCCGCTCTCCGGCCTGCTCATCGGCGAACTGCTGGCCGAGACCGATCTGCCGGCCGGCTCCTGGTCCATCCTCCCGGTCCCCAACGACCGTATGGAGGCGCTGGTCCAGGACGAGCGGCTGCCGGTGGTCTCCTTCACCGGCTCGGAGAAGGTCGGCTACGCCATCCTGGACTCCGCGCCGCGCAAGCACATCACCCTGGAGCTCGGCGGCAACGGCGCCGCCGTCGTCCTGCCCGACTTCTCCAGCGAGGCGGACCTGGACTGGGCGGCGCAGCGCATCGCCACCTTCTCCAACTACCAGGGCGGCCAGTCCTGCATCTCCGTCCAGCGGGTCATCGCAGACGCCTCCGTCCACGACCGGCTGCTGCCCAAGATCGTCGCTGCCGTCGAGGCGCAGGTCACCGGCGACCCGTCCGAGGACGCCACCGAGGTCGGCCCGCTGGTGAGCGAGGACGCGGCCCGGCGCGTGGAGTCCTGGGTGGAGGAGGCGGTGGGCGCCGGCGCCCGGCTGCTGGCCGGCGGCAAGCGTGAGGGCGCCTCGTACGCCCCGACCGTGCTCGCCGACGTCCCGGCCGGTGCCACCCTCGCCCGCGAGGAGGTCTTCGGGCCGGTCCTGACGGTGCAGAAGGTGGACGGCGAGGCCGCGGCGTTCGCGGCGGTCAACGACTCCAAGTACGGCCTGCAGGCAGGGGTGTTCACCCACGACCTGCAGGCGGCCTTCCGCGCGCACCGCGCGCTGGAGGTGGGCGGCGTGGTCATCGGCGACGTGCCCTCCTACCGCGCGGACCAGATGCCCTACGGCGGCGTCAAGCAGTCCGGCGTGGGCCGCGAGGGCGTGCGTTTCGCGATGGAGGACTACACCTACGAGCGCGTGATGGTGCTCACGGGCCTGGACCTGTAGAGGAGCCTGCAGGGGAGAGAGGCCTGACGACGGCCGGGGCGCGCGGTGGCGCACCCCGGCCGTCGTGCGTGCGGCCCCGACACCCTTGGCGCATGAAAATCATTTTCATGTAGGCTGGCGGTCGCCCCGACCGAAGGAAGGCCATGGCTGTCCCCAAGCGCAAGATGTCCCGCTCCAACACCCGGCACCGCCGCTCCCATTGGAAGGCGGCCGCCCCCGGTCTCGTACCCGTCACCATCGACGGCAGGCAGCACATGGTCCCCATCCGGCTCGTGCGCGCCTACCAGCGCGGGCTGCTCACCCCCGAGGACTGACCGGCCGGACGGGGAGCGGCGGGCTCCGGCACCCTGTTTCCGGAGCCCGCCGCCTTCCCCCGTAACCCGGTTCCCCCGTTCCCCGTCCGGCCGTCCCCCGCCGGTGCCGTCTCCCCGCGTGCACCGGACTTCGACCGTACGGTCCCGGCGCACCCGCGGTCGTCCCGTCAGAGGTGGAATCGCGGCCGCTACTTACGGGGTAGCCGCACGGGCGGCTGCGACTTCGGCGGTATGCCGGGGCCGGCGGCCGGTTCGGTGCCCCGGCGCCCGGACCGGAGATACGCTGCGGCGATGCTGATGGCTGGGGCGGCGCGAGAGCTGCGGGGGCGGCTGGGCAAGGTCCCGCCGCTCCTGGTCGACTCGGTGATCGCGCTGGCGTTCACCACCGTCGCGCTGCTGCTCGCCGCCGAACGCCCGCCCGAGGGCCGCTACTGGGACCGCCCCGACGCCCTGGGCTACGCGCTGATCTGCGCCGTCAACCTCACCCTCGCCGCCCGCCGCCGCGCCCCGCGCGCGGTCTTCGCCGCCACCACCCTGCTGTGGCTGGCCTATATCGCGGCCGGTTTCTGGCCGGTGGTCAACAGCGGGGCGCTGATGCTGGCGCTCTACACCGTCGCCGTCGCCTGCCGTACGCTCCACGCCCTGGTCTGCGCCGCCACCATGACCCTGGTCTGGACTGCGGCGGGACTGGCCACCCCCTACAGCGACATGGCCACCGTCGTCGCCCAGGCGCTGGTGGTGCCCGCCTTGATGTGGAGATTCGGCGACAACGCCCGCCAACTGGCCGCGCGCAACCGGAGGTTGTCCGAGCTGACCGGGCAGCTGCGCCGCGAGCGCGAGGAGAACGCGCGCCGCGCGGTCGCCGAGGAGCGGGTGCGCATCGCCCGCGAACTGCACGACGTCGTCGCCCACCACATGTCCGTCATCTCCGTCCAGGCGGGCCTGGCCGACTATGTCTTCGCCTCCGACCCGGACACCGCGCGGCGCGCGCTGGCCACCATCGCGGGCACCAGCGGCGAGGCGCTGGAGGAGATGCGGCGGCTGCTGGCGGTGCTGCGGGTGGACCCCCAGCAGATGTCCGGCGAGCGGGAGTCGGACCGCGACGGCACCGGCGCGCGGGCCGAGGGGGAGGAGGCGCAGCCCTGCCGGCCGACGCCCGGGCTGGACCGCATCGAGGAGGTCGTCCAGCGGGTGCGCGGCGCCGGGCTGCCGGTCGAGCTGCGCACGACGGGCGAGCGGCGCACCCTGGCTCCCGGCGTGGAGCTGTGCGCCTACCGCGTCGTACAGGAAGCCCTCACCAACGTCCTCAAGCACGCGGGCGGCGAGCGGGCCGAGGTGTGCCTCGCCTACGCCCCCGACCGTCTCACCGTCGAGGTGACCAACGGCCCGGCGGCGCCCGGGTCCAGGGCCCACACCCACCCCAAAGCGGCCAAAGCACACGGCTCTTCGGGGCACGGCTTGATAGGGATGCGCGAGCGGGCCAGGATTTACGGCGGCACCCTGGCCGCGGGACCGCTGGCGGACGGCGGCTTCCGGGTGTCGCTCACCCTCCCTGTCCACACCGCGGCGGGATCGGGTCCGCCGGGGGAAGGGACGACAGAGCGTGATCCGGGTGCTCGTGGTCGATGACCAGATACTCATCCGCGCGGGCGTCGCCGCGCTGCTGCGCGCCGCCCCCGGCATGGAGGTGGTGGCGGAGGCCTGCGACGGCGAGGAGGCGATCGCCCTCGCCGCCGAACACCGCCCCGACGTCGTCCTGATGGACATCCGGATGCCCGGCCTCAGCGGCATCGCGGCCACCGAGCGGATCCTTGACGACGCCGCGAAGAGCGGCCACCGGCCCCCGCAGATCGTCGTGCTGACCACCTTCGACCTGGACGAGTACGTCTACGCGGCACTGCGCGCCGGCGCCTGCGGATTCCTGCTCAAGGACACCCCGCCGCAGCGGCTGCTGGCCGCCATAGCCACCGTCGCGGGCGGCGACATGCTCTTCGCGCCGAGCGTCACCCGCCGTCTGATCGAGGCCTACGCCCAGCAGCACGACCTCGACGGCGCCACCGCGAGCGCCCCCGGGGCCCTCCAGGCGCTCACCGCCCGGGAGTTGGAGGTGCTGCGGCTGACCGCCAGGGGCCTGTCCAACCCCGAGATAGCCGACCGCCTGGTCATCAGCGAGGCCACGGTCAAGACCCATCTGAACCGCACCATGGCCAAGCTCGACCTGTGCAGCCGCGCCCAGGCGGTCGTCCTGGCGTACGAGACGGGGCTGGTCACGCCGGGCGGCGGCTGACCGGGCCCGGGTGCCTCCCTCTGCCGCCGCGCCGGGCATCGGGCGCGGCGCTCCCTCCCCTCGCGCCGGATATCAGGCGCGGCTGTCCGCCGTGCCCGGCGCCGTCTCCGTAACGGCCGTGTCCGGCGCTGTCTCCGTAACAGCTGTGCCCGGAGCCGGAGTTGAGGCCCGCGCCCGTATGGCCCGGTGCGTCGCCTCCGCCGCGGCCAGGCCGACGGCGATCAGGACGGCGCCGAGCGGGCCCAGGCCGTGCGCGCCGAAGGCCGCGATGCCCGCGGCGCCGACCACCGGGGCCGCCGAGACCGCCACGTACACCGTGGCCGAGCCCAGGCTCGTCAGCAGCGGCGCCGCGTCCGGCAGTGCGCTGATCAGGCGGTGGGTGTGCGGGGCCAGCGCGCCCCAGCCGCACACGCCCCACACCGCCAGGGCCACCGCGGAGCCCGCCACGGTCCGACTGGTCCACGGCAGCAGGGCGAAGTCCACCGCGGCCACCGCCACCGCCGTGTTGATCACCGGCCGGCTGCCGAAGCGGTCGGTGAGCGAGCCGGAGGACAGCGTGCCGATCGTCGCCGCCACGCCCCAGACCACCTGGAGCGCGGCCAGGGTGGTGGCGCTGTTGCCGGTGGCCCGGTCGAAGGCCTCGCCGATGTAGGAGTAGACGGTGTAAAGGCCGGTGAAGACCAGCAGCAGGGTGCTCAGCGTCAGCGCGATACGGGTGTCGCGCAGCGGGGCCAGCCGCGCGCGCAGCCCGACGGCGGGCGGCACGGGTACGGCGGGCAGCAGCACCGCCACCCCCACCGCGGCCAGCGCGCCCAGTGCGGCGACGAAGTACATCGTCACCCGCCAGCCGCCGCCGGCCCCGGCGATCACCGTGCCGATCGGCGCGCCCAGCGCGGTCGCCGCGCTCAGCCCGGTCATCACGATCGCGATCGCCCGCCCCCGCCGGTGCGCCGGCGCCAGCATCGCGCCGGTGGCGGTCGCCGCCGGAGTGACCATGGCCGCCCCCGCGCCCGCCAGCACCCGGGCGGCGAGCACCAGCGGGTAGGAGGGCAGCAGCGCGGTGGCGAGGTTGGCGACGACGAAGGCGGCCAGGCCGGTGAGCAGCACCCGGCGGCGCGGCCAGGCGGCGGTGAGGGCGGCCGTCACGGGGGAGAGCAGCGCGTACGGCAGCGCGTAAGCGGTGATCAGCTGGGCGGCGGCGGCCGTGGAGATACCCAGGTCATGGGAGATCCCGGGCAGGATGCCCGCGATCACGAAGCTGTCGGTGCCGATGGCGAAGACGCCGGCGGCGAGCACGAGCAGGGGGGCGTACACGGATCCTCCGTGGGTGAGGGCGACGGAAAGCGTCGAACGTCGCCGGGGTACGTGACAGAAATCGGCGTAACGGACATTGACGTAACAGAAGCGGTTACAACAAAGGGCGGAAAAGAAGCCGGCCACTCGGGCCGGCGCTCGTGGGCCGGGTCAGGCCAGGGTCTCCTTCAGGACGTCCGCGACGGTCCGCCCGGCCAGGGCCTTCTTCATCGCCTCCTCGGCCTGCGCGTAGGCGTCCAGCAGTGCGGGCTGGATGCCGCGGCCGACCGGGCAGGCCTGGTTGGGCGTCCCGGCGTGCAGCGCGAACAGCGGTTCGTGGCTCACCGCCTCGTACACGTCCAGCAGCGTCACCTTTGACGGCGCCCTGGTCGAGCGCCACCCGGCGCCCTGGCCGCGCTGTACGGACACCAGGCCCGCGTCGCGCAGCTGGCCCAGGGTGCGCCGGACCACGACCGGGTTGGTGTTCAGGCTGCCCGCGATCTCCTCGGAGGTGACCACGTCGTGCCGCTTGGGCTCGACCAGGGCCATCCAGGTCAGGACGTGTACGGCCACGGTCAGCCGGCTGTTGGCGCTCATCGTTCCCCGTTCGGTCCCGGTCCGCCGCTGTCGAAACCAATCCTGTTACGACAGTGCCCGCTTTGGCAACCCCCGCCCGCGCCGCCGTGCTCCTCCCGTGCGCGAGGGCTGGTGCAAGTCGTACGGATCGGGTACAGACTCACAAGTAGCACCGGCGAGTAGCTACCCGGGCTACCCGGGCGGCCCGGAGCCCCGGGCGGTCCGGCACACGACCCGACTCCGCGGCGAGGTGAGCCCCTCATGACCGCACCATCCACCCCCACCCGCTCCGTCTCCGAACGTGAGGCGCGGCAGGTCGCCGAGGCGGCCCGCGAACAGGACTGGCGCAAGCCCAGCTTCGCCAAGGAGCTGTTCCTGGGGCGCTTCCGGCTCGATCTGATCCACCCGCACCCCACCCCCGCCACCCAGGACGCCGAGCGCGGTGAGGAATTCCTCGCCAAGCTCCGCGACTTCTGCGAGACGAAGATCGACAGCGCGCGCATCGAGCGCGAGTCGCAGATCCCCGACGAGACCGTCACCGGCCTCAAGGAGATCGGCGCCTTCGGCATGAAGATCGACACGAAGTACGGCGGCCTCGGGCTCACCCAGGTCTACTACAACAAGGCCCTCGCCCTGGTGGGCACCGCCAGCCCCGCCATCAGCGCGCTGCTCTCGGCCCACCAGTCCATCGGCGTACCCCAGCCGCTGAAGATCTTCGGTACCCAGGAGCAGAAGGACACCTTCCTGCCGCGCTGTGCCCGTACCGACATCTCGGCCTTCCTGCTCACCGAGCCCGACGTCGGCTCCGACCCCGCGCGGCTGGCCACCTCCGCCGTCCCCGACGGGGACGACTACATCCTGGACGGCGTCAAGCTGTGGACCACCAACGGCGTCGTCGCCGACCTGCTGGTCGTCATGGCCAGGGTGCCCCGCTCCGAGGGCCACAAGGGCGGCATCACCGCCTTCGTCGTCGAGGCCGCGGCCCCCGGCATCACCGTGGAGAACCGCAACGCCTTCATGGGCCTGCGCGGCATCGAGAACGGCGTCACCCGCTTCCACCAGGTACGGGTCCCCGCCGCCCACCGCATCGGCCCCGAGGGCGCGGGCCTCAAGATCGCCCTGACCACCCTCAACACCGGGCGCCTGTCGCTGCCCGCGGTGTGCACCGGCGCCGGGAAGTGGTGTCTGAAGATCGCCCGCGAGTGGTCGGCGGCCCGCGAACAGTGGGGCAAGCCCATCGCGCGGCACGAAGCGGTCGGCGCCAAGATCTCCTTCATCGCCGCGACCACCTTCGCCCTCGAATCCGTCCTGGACCTCTCCTCCCAGATGGCCGACGAGGACCGCAACGACATCCGCATCGAGGCCGCGCTCGCCAAGCTCTTCGGCTCGGAGGCCGCCTGGCTGATGGCCGACGAGCTCATCCAGATCCGCGGCGGCCGGGGCTTCGAGACCGCCGCCTCCCTCGCCGCCCGCGGCGAGCGCGCCGTCCCCGCCGAACAGGTCCTGCGCGACCTGCGCATCAACCGCATCTTCGAGGGCTCCACGGAGATCATGCACCTCCTGATCGCCCGCGAGGCGGTGGACGCCCACCTCTCCGTCGCCGGCGACCTCATCGACCCCGACAAGTCACTCGCCGACAAGGGCAGGGCGGCCGCCAAGGCAGGCGGCTTCTACGCCCGCTGGCTGCCCAAACTCGTCGCGGGACCCGGCCAACTCCCGCACACCTACCAGGAGTTCGGCGACCTCGCCGGGCATCTGCGCTATGTCGAACGCGCCGCCCGCAAACTGGCCCGCTCCACCTTCTACGCCATGTCGCGCTGGCAGGGACGGATGGAGACCAAGCAGGGCTTCCTGGCCCGCATCGTCGACATCGGCGCCGAACTCTTCGCCATGAGCGCCTCCTGCGTACGCGCCGAGCACCTGCGCGCCACCGACGAGCACGGCCGCGAGGCACACCAGCTCGCCGACGCCTTCTGCCGCCAGTCCCGCATCCGCGTGGACGAGCTCTTCGACCGCCTGTGGACCAACACCGACGCCATCGACCGCAAGGTCACCGCCGGCGTCCTGACCGGCACCTACCAGTGGCTGGAGGAGGGCATCGTCGACCCCAGCGGCGACGGCCCCTGGATCGCGGACGCCGCCCCGGGCCCCGCCGGGAAGGACAACGTCCACCGCCCCATCCGCTGACCGCGCGCGGGTCCGGGAGGGCCACCGGCCCTTCCCGGCCCGCACGTTCACCGCCCGGAGTTCACTCGTCCGGGTAGCACCACAGGAGCCCCACCGGCCACCGTGATCGGAGTCCCTGTCCGGCACGGGGACCCGACCGGCCACAATGGAGTCCATGACGGACTCCCTCGCTCATCCGCACCTGCGTTTCGACGCGCCCGCCACCGCCCCGGGAACGCCCCGGGACATCGTGATCCTCGGCTCGACCGGATCCATCGGTACGCAGGCCATCGACCTCGTGCTGCGCAACCCCGACCGGTTCCGCGTCACCGCGCTCTCGGCCGCGGGCGGCCGGGTCGACCTGCTCGCCGAGCAGGCCGGGCAGCTGCGGGTGCGTACGGTCGCGGTGGCCCGCGAGGACGCGGTGCCCGCCCTGCGCGAGGCGCTGCGCGCGCGGTACGGCACGGGGGAGCCGCTGCCCGAGATCCTCGCCGGGCCCGACGCGGCCACCGAGCTGGCCGCCTCCGAGTGCCACACGGTCCTCAACGGCATCACCGGCTCCATCGGCCTGGCGCCCACCCTCGCCGCCCTGAGGGCGGGCCGGGTGCTCGCCCTGGCCAACAAGGAGTCGCTGATCGTCGGTGGCCCGCTGGTCAAGGAGGTGGCCGCGCCGGGCCAGATCGTCCCGGTGGACTCCGAGCACTCCGCGCTCTTCCAGGCCCTGGCCGGCGGCGAGCGCAAGGAGGTCCGCAAGCTGGTGGTCACCGCCTCCGGCGGCCCCTTCCGCGGCCGTACGAAGAAGGAACTGGCCGGTGTGACGCCCCAGCAGGCCCTCGCCCACCCCACCTGGTCCATGGGCCCGGTCGTCACGATCAACTCCGCGACCCTGGTCAACAAGGGCCTGGAGGTCATCGAGGCGCATCTGCTCTTCGACGTCCCCTTCGAGCGGATCGAGGTCGTCGTCCACCCGCAGTCCTACATCCACTCGATGGTGGAATTCACCGACGGCTCCACCCTGGCCCAGGCCAGCCCGCCGGACATGCGGATGCCCATCGCGCTGGGCATCGGCTGGCCCGAGCGGGTGCCCGACGCCGCCCCCGGAATCGACTGGACCAGGGCGCAGACCTGGGAGTTCTTCCCGCTGGACGGCGAGGCCTTCCCCTCCGTACCCCTCGCCTGCCACGTCGGCGGCCTCGGCGGCACCGCACCCGCCGTCTTCAACGCCGCCAACGAGGAATGCGTGGACGCGTTCCTGCAGGGCGGGCTGCCGTTCACAGGGATTGTGGATACCGTCGCCGAGGTAGTCGCAGAGCACGGCGTCCCCGCCAAGGGAACCTCCCTGACCGTGGCGGACGTCTTGCAGGCGGAAACCTGGGCGCGCGCCCGCGCCCGTGAGCTCGCCGCACGGGCGGCAGGCACCACGACACCGGAAACATCGGAGGCCCGCGCATGACGACCTGGATGACCATCCTGGGCATAGTCGTCTTCGTCGTCGGCCTGCTCTTCTCCATCGCCTGGCACGAGCTGGGGCATCTGTCCACGGCCAAGATGTTCGGCATCCGCGTGCCGCAGTACATGGTCGGCTTCGGGCCGACGCTCTTCTCCCGCAAGAAGGGCGACACCGAGTACGGCATCAAGGCCATCCCGCTCGGCGGCTACATCCGCATGATCGGGATGTTCCCCCCGGGCGACGACGGGAAGCTGCAGGCCCGCTCCACCTCCCCGTGGCGCGGCATGATCGAGGACGCCCGCTCGGCGGCGTACGAAGAGCTGCAGCCCGGTGACGAGAAGCGGCTGTTCTACACGCGCAAGCCCTGGAAGCGCGTCATCGTGATGTTCGCCGGGCCGTTCATGAACCTGATCCTCGCGGTCGTGATCTTCATGAGCGTGCTGATGGGCTTCGGCATCAGCACCCAGACCACCCAGGTCAGCACGGTCTCGGACTGTGTCATCGCGGCCTCGGCCAACACCAACAAGTGCCCGGCGGGCGCCAAGGACTCCCCGGCCAAGGCCGCGGGCCTCAAGGCCGGCGACAAGATCGTGGCGTTCGACGGCGCGGCCGTCGACGACTGGGGCACCCTCCAGGGCCGTATCCGCGACACCACGGGCCCCGCCACGATCACCGTCGAGCGCGACGGCAAGCGGCTGGACCTGCGCGCCGACCTGATCGCCAACAAGGTCGCCAAGACCGACGGCCACGGCGGCTACGTCCCCGGCGAGTTCGTCACCGCGGGCTTCCTCGGCTTCACCCCGGCCAGCGGCATCGTCCCGCAGTCCTTCGGCCAGTCCGTCGACCGCATGGGCAACATGGTCCAGCAGGGCGTCGAGTCGCTGATCAACCTCCCCACCAAGATCCCCGACCTGTGGGACGCCGCCTTCAACGGCGGTGACCGCAAGCAGGACTCCCCGATGGGCGTGGTCGGCGCGGCCCGGGTGGGCGGCGAGGTCTTCTCCCTGGACATCCCGCCGGAGCAGCGGGTGGCGACCATGCTCTTCCTGGTCGCGGGCTTCAACCTGTCGCTGTTCCTGTTCAACATGCTGCCGCTGCTGCCCCTGGACGGCGGCCACATCGCGGGCGCCCTGTGGGAGTCGGTACGCCGCGCCTTCGCCAAGGTCTTCCGCCGCCCCGACCCCGGCCCCTTCGACGTGGCCAAGCTGATGCCGGTCGCCTACGTCGTCGCCGGCATCTTCATCTGCTTCACCCTGCTCGTCCTGGTCGCCGACGTCGTCAATCCGGTGAAACTGGCGGGCTAGCCGTCCTCCTCGGGCGCCGGACAGGGCAATATTCCGGCCCGTCCGGCGTTCGAGGACGAGCGGCCGCCAGGCCGCGGTACACGGCGCCGCGGCAGCCGGCCACCGCACATATGACGGACAACCGCCCGGCCGCCTGCTCCCACGGTGCGGCCGGGTATCGATGTGCTTACGGCAACGCTCGTGCCGTAACCTCGGTGGCCGGAGCCCGCCGATCTCGGGACCTAGATCAAAGACCTTGGGGTTGCTCGCCAGATGACTGCCATTTCACTGGGAATGCCGTCCGTACCGACCAAGCTCGCCGACCGCCGTGTCAGCCGCAAGATCCAGGTCGGTTCGGTCGCCGTGGGCGGGGACGCGCCGGTTTCGGTGCAGTCGATGACGACGACGCGTACGTCCGACATCGGTGCCACGCTGCAGCAGATCGCGGAGCTGACGGCGTCCGGCTGCCAGATCGTGCGGGTGGCCTGCCCGACCCAGGACGACGCCGACGCGCTGCCGATCATCGCCAGGAAGTCGCAGATCCCGGTGATCGCCGACATCCACTTCCAGCCGAAGTACGTCTTCGCCGCCATCGACGCCGGCTGCGCGGCCGTCCGCGTCAACCCCGGCAACATCAAGCAGTTCGACGACAAGGTCAAGGAGATCGCCAAGGCGGCCTCCGACGCCGGCACCCCCATCCGCATCGGTGTGAACGCCGGTTCGCTGGACAAGCGCCTGCTGCAGAAGTACGGCAAGGCCACCCCCGAGGCGCTGGTGGAGTCCGCGCTGTGGGAGGCCTCCCTCTTCGAGGAGCACGGCTTCCGCGACATCAAGATCTCGGTCAAGCACAACGACCCGGTCGTGATGGTCAACGCCTACCGCCAGCTCGCCGCGCAGAGCGACTACCCCCTCCACCTCGGCGTCACCGAGGCGGGCCCGGCCTTCCAGGGCACCATCAAGTCGGCCGTCGCCTTCGGCGCGCTGCTGAGCGAGGGCATCGGCGACACCATCCGCGTCTCCCTCTCGGCCCCGCCCGCCGAGGAGGTCAAGGTCGGTCTGCAGATCCTGGAGGCGCTCAACCTCAAGCAGCGCCGCCTGGAGATCGTCTCCTGCCCGTCCTGCGGCCGCGCCCAGGTGGACGTCTACAAGCTCGCCGACCAGGTCACCGCGGGTCTGGAGGGCATGGAGGTGCCGCTGCGCGTGGCCGTCATGGGCTGCGTCGTCAACGGCCCCGGCGAGGCCCGCGAGGCCGACCTGGGCGTCGCCTCCGGCAACGGCAAGGGCCAGATCTTCGTCAAGGGCGAGGTCATCAAGACCGTCCCCGAGTCCAAGATCGTGGAGACGCTGATCGAAGAGGCGATGAAGATCGCCGAACAGATGGAGAAGGACGGCATCCCCTCCGGCGAGCCCGAGGTCTCCGTCAGCTGACCCGCCCCCGGTGGGCCCTGCGCCCACCACCGAGAACCTTCGGGCCCCGCCCCCGTCCCGCACGACGGACCGGTGGGGCCCGCCCGTTTTTCCGTACCGCCGCTGCGCCGCCCGCCGCGCATGCCCCGCGCCGCATGTGTCGTACGCCCGCGGGCACCCGCAGCGGACCGGGTGCCCGAACGCCCGGAGAGGTACAGTTCGGTGACCTGCTCCCGCCTGGCCTCCCAGGCCCGTAACGGTGAGGCTTTCCCACACGTGCTGACGACCACGACCACCAAGGTCCTCGAGCCCGGAGAGCTAGAGGACGCCCTGGCGGTGCTGGACCGCGACCCGGTCGCCAACGCCTTCGTCGCCGCCCGCGTCCAGGTCGCAGGCCTGGACCCGTGGCGCCTGGGCGGCGAGATGTGGGGCTGGTACGTGGACGGCCGCCTGGAGTCGCTGTGCTACGCGGGCGCCAACCTCGTCCCCGTGTGCGCCACCTCCGAAGCGGTACGCGGCTTCGCCGAGCGGGCCCGCCGCCAAGGGCGGCGCTGCTCCTCCATCGTCGGCCCCGCGGGCCCCACCGCCGAGCTGTGGGCCCTGCTGGAGCCCAGCTGGGGACCGGCCCGCGAGGTCCGCGCCCGCCAGCCGCTGATGGTCACCTCCTCGCCCGCCACCGAGGTCGAGCCGGATCCCTACGTCCGCCGGGTCCGCAAGAGCGAGATGGACGTGATCATGCCCGCGTGCGTGGCCATGTTCACCGAGGAGGTCGGCATCTCGCCGCTGGCCGGTGACGGCGGGCTGCTCTACCAGGCCCGGGTGGCCGAACTCGTCGGCGCGGGGCGCTCGTTCGCCCGCGTCGAGGACGGCAAGGTCGTCTTCAAGGCCGAGATCGGCGCCGCGACCCGGCAGGCCTGCCAGGTCCAGGGCGTGTGGGTGGCCCCCGAATACCGCGGCAAGGGCCTCTCCGAGACGGGCATGGCGGCCGTGCTGCGCTACGCCCTCGCCGACGTCGCCCCCGTTGTCAGCCTCTACGTCAACGACTTCAACACCCCGGCCCGCGCCGCCTACCGCAGGGTGGGCTTCGAGGAGTCCGGCGCTTTCATGAGCGTCCTGTTCTGAGCGTCCTGTGAGCGTCCTGATCCGAGCGGGCACACCCGGCAGATCCGGCCCGGCCCCGCCGTGATCCGGCCGTCCTCGGCGACCGATCGTCTTCTTTCGCCGGGCCTTGTACGCTCCCGACCATGGATGACGTCGCGGTCGGCCCCCTGGATCTCGCTGCCCGCGTGGACGACGCGCTCGCCGTCCAGGCGCTCGCCTTCGGCCTCACCGACGACGAGATCGGCGTACGCCGCCACATCGTGCTGCGCCACCTCACCAGCCCCGGGGCGCACGCGCTGGGCGCCACCACCCCGGCGGGGCGCCTGGTCGGCTTCGTCTACGGCATGCCCAACGACCGTGCCCACTGGTGGTCCACCGTCGTCGAGCCGTACCTGCGCGACGCGGGCGCCGAGCACTGGCTCGACGACTCCTTCGTCATCACCGAGCTGCATGTCCACCCCGCCTACCAGAAGCGGCGCATCGGCCGGGAGCTGATCACCCGCATCACCGACGGGGCCCGCCAGCCGCGCAGCATCCTGTCGGCCATCGACACCGAGAGCCCGGCCCGCGGCCTGTACCGCTCGCTGGGCTACCGCGACCTGGCCCGCCGCGTCCTGTTCCCCAGCGCCCCCGCCCCGTACGCCGTCATGGGCGCTCCGCTGCCGCTGAACCGGTAGCCGGCGGGCAGCGGGCACGGCGCTATCCCATTTCCTTGTGCCGGACACCTCCGGATAACCTCCTGACAGTCCCTCTTTTCACGCAGGAGAACCCCCCATGGCCAACGCCGCCCAGGTCCAGCGCATGTCCCGGTTGATGATCAAGACGTTGCGCGACGACCCGGCCGACGCCGAGACCGCCAGCCACAAGCTGCTGGTGCGCGCCGGTTACGTCCGCCGCTCTTCCGCGGGCATCTGGACCTGGCTGCCGCTGGGCAAGAAGGTCCTGGAGAACGTCTCGCGCATCGTCCGCGAGGAGATGGACGCCATCGGCGGCCAGGAGGTCCTGCTCCCCGCCCTGCTGCCCAAGGAGCCCTACGAGGCCAGCGGCCGCTGGGAGGAGTACGGCGAGCAGCTCTTCCGCCTCAAGGACCGCAAGGGCGCCGACTACCTCCTCGGCCCCACCCACGAGGAGATCTTCACCCAGACGGTCAAGGACCAGTGCACGTCCTACAAGGACCTGCCGGTGATCCTCTACCAGATCCAGACCAAGTACCGCGACGAGGCCCGTCCCCGCTCCGGTGTGCTGCGCGGCCGTGAGTTCCAGATGAAGGACTCCTACAGCTTCGACACCACCGACGAGGGCCTGACCGAGTCCTACGGCCTGCACCGCCAGGCCTACCAGCGCATCTTCGAGCGCCTGGGCCTGGACTACCGCATCGTCTCCGCCGTCTCCGGCGCCATGGGCGGCTCGGCCTCCGAGGAGTTCCTGGCGCCCGCCGCGGCCGGCGAGGACACCTTCGTGGACTGCCCCGCCTGCGACTACGCCGCCAACACCGAGGCCGTCACCGTCAAGGTCGAGCCGGTGGACGGCGCGGCGCACGGCCCCGTCGAGGAGCTGGACACCCCCGACACCCCGACCATCGAGACCCTCGCCGAGCACCTGGGCGTGGAGGCCTCCGCCACCCTGAAGAACCTCCTGGTCAAGGTCGACGGCGAGATCGTCGCGGTCGGCGTGCCCGGCGACCGCGAGGTGGACCTGGGCAAGCTGGGCGAGCACCTGGCGCCCGCCACCGTCGAGCTGGTCACCGCCGACGACTTCACCGACCGCCCCGACCTGGTGCGCGGCTACGTCGGCCCGCAGGGCCTGGCCGGCAAGTCCTTCCGCTACCTCGCCGACCCGCGTATCGCCCCCGGCACCGCCTGGATCACCGGCGCCAACAAGGCCGACACCCACGCGCGCAACGTGGTCTGCGGCCGCGACTTCGAGGTCGACGAGTACCTCGACGTCGTCGTGGTCGAGCCGGGCGACCCCTGCCCCAAGTGCGGCACCGGCCTGCGCATCGACCGGGCGATCGAAATCGGCCACATCTTCCAGCTGGGCCGCAAGTACGCCGACGCCTTCGAGCTCGACGTGCTGGGCCAGAACGGCAAGCCGGTCCGCGTCACCATGGGCTCGTACGGCATCGGCGTCTCCCGCGCGGTGGCCGCCCTGGCCGAGCAGACCCACGACGACTCCGGCCTGTGCTGGCCGCGCGAGGTCGCCCCGGCCGATGTGCACGTCGTGGCCGCGGGCAAGGCCAAGCAGACCGAGCTCGCCCTGGAGGTCGGCGACCGCCTCGGCGCGGCCGGCCTGCGCGTCCTGGTCGACGACCGGGCCGGTGTCTCCCCGGGCGTGAAGTTCACCGACGCCGAGCTGCTGGGCGTCCCCACCATCGTCGTCGCGGGCCGCCGCGCCGCCGAGGGCATCGTCGAACTGAAGGACCGCCGCACGGGCGAGCGCGAGGAAGTGACGGTCGAGGAGGCCGTCGCGCGCCTCGGCGCCTAGCGGCGCGTTGTCCCGGGTGCCGGCCGTGGCCGGTCCGGCACCGCCGGGAAGCCTTGGTCTGACTGTTCGCCGTCGCGGCGGAAACCGTTTCGCCGCGACGGTGTGGGCCGTTGTGGCGTACCCGCGATGAGCCGTGTCCGGCCGGGCGGGGCGAGAAACAGCCCGTGCGGCGTTTGAGGACGAGCGGCCGCCAGGCCGCGACATATGGCGCCGCGGTCGAACGCGCCACGGACGGCCCGCCAGGCGGCGGCTCACTACGGCCGGGTGGAGGGCGCCCCCACGCACCCGCCGGGGCGCCCCGCTACAGCCAGGTGGCGAATTCCAGCAGGAGTTCGCCGCGGGCACGGTCCCCGCGGGCCGCTTCGGCGACCCCGGTGCGGACCGTGTGGAACAGGGTCCAGGCGCGCAGCCGCTCGCGGTCCACATCCAGGGAGTCGGCCAGCTTGGCGACCCGGCGCCGCGCCGCGGACGCCGCGCCGGAGCCCGCCGCCAGGTCCTCGAAGCGGTCCAGGACCAGGCCCGCCAGGTCGTAGGCCCGCTCGCCGACCACCGGCGAGGGACCGACCGCCAGCCACGGCACCCGCTCGCCCGCCAGCACCTTGCCCTGCCGGAAGGCGCCGTGCAGCAGCGTGTGCTCGGCCGAGTCCGCGGGCAGCGCGCCGCGCAGCTCGGCCGCCTCGTCGACCAGGGCGTCCGCGGCCCCGGCCGCCGCCCCCAGGGCCCGCAGCGAACGCACGGCCGCTTCCGTGCGGCCGGCGACCGTCTCGAAGGGGTGCCCCTCGGCGGGCGGCACCCACAGGCGCCGTACCGTCCCCGCGGCCTCCAGCAGCGCCTTCGCCTCCGGCAGCGAGCGCAGCGAGACCGCGCCCTGCAGCCGCTCCAGCAGCAGCGCGCCGCTGTCGGCGTCTTGGCGCAGCAGCCGCACCGCGCCCCAGCCGTCCCACTGCTCCAGCGCCGCCGCCTGGTGCGCGGACGCGGACCCCGGCGCCGGGAACTTCAGCGCCGCCGGCGTCCCGTCCTGCTGCCGTACGTAGGCGACCAGGCTGCTGCGCCCGCCCGGCGCGCTCACCCGCTCCAGCGTCAACTCCCATTGCGCCAGCCGCTGTTGTACGAGCTGGGGCAGCGCCGCCAGCCAGGCCCGCGCGGGGGTGTCCGCGTCGCCGCTCAGCGAGCTCACCAACCGCTGCGGCGGTTCGATGGGTGCCGTTGCCATGCTTGCGCTGTACCTTTCCCGGCCTGTCGCGGATCGTCCGGCGCTCACGGGGAGCGGGAGAACGACCGGAGTGGGAGCAGGCCTTGATCGATTTCTGGCCAGGTGCCGATCGGCGCTTGGTCAGAGTTTGTCCGTGTCGGTGCTCGGGGTGCCGGACGGGGAGCCCGGCGCGGCCCGTTCGGTGAGCCCTGGGAAGGCTACGCCGCTGCCGCGCCAGCGCACCGCCCGTACGGCTGCCTCGCGCAGCGCGGTGGCCGCTTCCCGGCGCCGACCGCCCTGCGCGGCCCGTACGAGGTCGGCGTACACGGCCGCCACCCGGTCCTCCAGCTCCGCCGCCAGCCGCACGGCCGCCGCCGGGTCCGGCACCGGGAAGGGCAGGGTGTACGCGGCGGCGGAGGCCTGCGGCTTCCCGCCCAGGTCGCGCACGGTGCGTCGCAGCGCGTCCCGGCGCGCGCGGTGCGCGTCGTGCGCCTCGCGCGCCTCGTCACGACGGCCGTTGCCGACCCGCCCGCCGACCACGCCGTAGCCGTAGACCGCCGCGTGCTCGGCGGCCAGCGCGGACTGGGTGGCCAGCAACTCGGCCGCGTGCGCGCCGCCGTCCCTGCCGGGTGTACCGCTCGCCATTCAGCGTCCCTCTCTCCTCGGCGCGGCCCCACCGCCGCGCCCGTCGTTCCCCCGCACCGGCCAACTCCCGGCTCCCGCAGGCATCCACCGCGTCCGCCGCGCCAGAAGGACGGCGCCGGCACCGGCCCGCGAGCCTTCGCCGTCCACCCGGAGGGCGGGGCCGCGCGCGCCGCGTACGGCCGGGGTCATCCGTCCTTCTCCGTCAGGAGATAGGCGTGTGCGGCGCCGGACGCCGCAACGGAGGCCAGGAGGCGGGACAGTTCCGGCGGTGCCTGCACCAGCGCGGCGGTGCGGGCGTCGGCCAGCGTGCGCTCCGCTTCGGCCAGTGCGGCGCGCGCTTTAGCGGCGTCCTGGGGGACGGCGGGCGCCGCGCCGCCCTGCGCGGCTGAGGCGGAGGGGGCGGGGGAGGCCGAGGGGGCGCGGGCGCCGAACGCCTCGGCCTGGCGGGCGACTTCGCCGCGCAGCGGGCCGATCCGGTCGCGCAGATCCGGGTGCGCGGCGAGTGTGGCGTCGTAGCGGGCGAGCAGCGCCGCGCTGTCCTTCGCGGCGCGCTCGCGCAGCCGCGCGGCGGCCGAGGAGCGCTCCTGGTCCTTGTCCCCGGACCCGCCGGAGCAGCCCGCGACCAGGGCCGAGCCGCCGAGCGCGGCGCCGGCCAGCAGCGTCCTTCTGCGCGTGATGCGTGTGAGCGCCACGTTGTGCACGTTCCTCATCCCGGGGTCGTGCGGCGGGGGCCCGCCGGGGCTGGTGTCGGATCGGTCCCGGCCGGCTGCTCGGGGTCCCGTCGGCGTCACGCCCGGCCCCCGTCGAGGGCCGCCGCCGGGCCCGCGCGGCCTCCCGCCGCGGGTCCTGCTCCGTGATCACCGCAGGCGAGCGTATCCGCGCACGGTCGCCGAATCGTCAGTACCCCGCCGGAACAGCTAGGCTTTGACCCGACACGCGACCTTCCCACAACAGCACACGCGGCCGAGGAGTCACCCGGATGAGCACCACCCAGAGCGAGAGGCTGCGCGGACTGCTAGAACCGCTCGTCGCCGCGCGAGACCTGGATCTGGAAGAGATCGAGGTGACCCCCGCGGGGAAGCGGCGTGTGCTGAGGATCGTGGTCGACTCCGACGACGGCGTCCAGCTGGACGAGTGCGCCGAGCTGAGCCGTGAGGCCTCCCAGGTGCTGGACGAGTCCGACGCCATGGGCGGCGCCCCGTACACCCTTGAGGTCACCTCTCCCGGAGCCGACCGCCCGCTGACCGAGCTGCGGCACTACCGCCGCGCCGTCGGCCGCCTCATCAAGGCGCAGCTGTCCCAGGAAGCGGGCGGCGGCGAGCTGGTGGCGCGCATCATGGCCGTCGACGAGCAGGGCCTGGACCTCGAAGTGCCGGGCGTCAAGGGCCGCAAGCCCACCGAGCGCCGTCTGGACTTCGGCCAGATCGCCAAGGCGCGGGTCGAGATCGAGTTCAACCGCAAGGCCGAGAAGGCCGAGGGGGCCGGCACGGCCTCCCGCAACACCACTGAGAACGACGAGAGCCAGGAGGAGGCGTAGCCGTGGACATCGACATGAGTGCCCTGCGGGGTTTGGTACGGGAGAAGGAGATCTCGTTCGACCTGCTGGTCGGGGCGATCGAGTCGGCCCTCCTCATCGCGTACCACCGCACCGAGGGCAGCCGCCGCAACGCACGCGTGGTGCTGGACCGTGAGAACGGCCATGTCACGGTGTGGGCCAAGGAGGACCCGGCGGACCTCGAAGAGGGCGAGGAGCCCCGCGAGTTCGACGACACCCCCTCCGGCTTCGGCCGGATCGCGGCGACCACCGCCAAGCAGGTCATCCTGCAGCGTCTGCGGGACGCCGAGGAGGAGATCACCTTCGGCGAGTACGCCGGGCGCGAGGGCGATGTCGTCACCGGCGTCGTCCAGCAGGGCAAGGACCCCAAGAACGTCCTGGTCGACATCGGCAAGCTGGAGGCCATCCTGCCGGTGCAGGAGCAGGTCCCCGGCGAGGAGTACACCCACGGCACGCGCCTGCGCTCGTACGTGGTCCGGGTCGTCAAGGGCGTCCGCGGCCCCTCGGTCACGCTGTCGCGTACGCACCCCAACCTGGTGAAGAAGCTCTTCGCCCTGGAGGTGCCGGAGATCGCGGACGGCTCGGTGGAGATCGCCGCCATCGCCCGCGAGGCCGGTCACCGCACCAAGATCGCCGTACGCTCCACGCGCAGCGGCCTGAACGCCAAGGGCGCCTGCATCGGCCCGATGGGCGGCCGGGTGCGCAACGTCATGGCCGAGCTGCACGGCGAGAAGATCGACATCGTGGACTGGTCGGACGACCCGGCCGAGCTGGTCGCCAACGCGCTGTCCCCGGCGCGGGTGAGCAAGGTCGAGGTCGTGGACCTGGCCGCGCGCTCCGCACGGGTGACGGTGCCGGACTACCAGCTGTCCCTGGCCATCGGCAAGGAAGGGCAGAATGCCCGTCTTGCGGCCCGGCTGACCGGCTGGCGGATCGACATCCGCCCGGACACCGAGCAGCCGGCGCGGCAGGACTGAGCCGCGGCGCCGCGGCACACCGGTACCACCGGTACCGAGCAGGTAACAACGGGAATCTTTGAGCGGCCGTTCGGGCATTACCCCATAGGGGTGAGGTCCGTGCGGGGAGGTAGACTTAACTGTGTCTGGCCGGACGCATGCCCGCGCGTGCCCTGAGCGAACCTGTGTGGGATGCCGGGAGCGAGCGGCCAAGGGCGATCTGCTGCGCATCGTGGCGGTCGAGGGTGAGTGTGCCCCCGACCCTCGCGGTACGCTGCCCGGCCGGGGTGCTTATGTGCACCCCACACTGGTCTGTCTCGACCTGGCGGTCCGCCGCCGGGCGTTCCCCCGGGCCTACCGGGGCCGGGGACCGTTCGACACGACGGAACTTCGTCACTACGTCGAGCGGGCGGAGCGCGGTGATCAGGCAGCGCCGTAGGAAACCGCAAGAAAGCACGTCGCACGGAAAACCGTGCGGTTCAGGTACCTCGCGAGTCGGAAGTAGGTCGAGATTGCGATGAGCACTCGATGAGTACGCGATGAGTACGCCCATGAAGTAGCGACGGTCCGGTGGACACCCGGACCTAGAAGGAGCGAAGTGGCTAAGGTCCGGGTATACGAACTCGCCAAGGAGTTCGGAGTTGAGAGCAAGGTCGTCATGGCCAAGCTCCAAGAACTTGGTGAATTCGTCCGTTCGGCGTCCTCGACGATCGAGGCGCCGGTTGTTCGCAAGCTGACCGACGCTTTCCAGGCTGGCAACGGCAATGGCCGTGCCGCCGGCAAGCCCGCGGCGCCGCGCAAGAGCGCGCCCGCCAAGCCGTCCGCGCCGTCTCCGGCCGCGGCGGCCCGTCCCGCTGCCCCGAAGCCGGGCGCCCCCAAGCCGGGAACCCCGGCGGGTAAGCCCGGTCCGGCTCCGGCCGCCCCCGAGGCGCCGAAGAGCAGCACCCCCTCCGCGGCCCCCACCCCGGGTCCGCGCCCCACCCCGGCTACGCCCGCGGCAAAGCCTGCTCCGGCCCCGAAGCCGGCCCCGGCCGCGCCCGCGCAGCCCGAGTTCCAGGCTCCGCCGTCGGCCCCCGCGCCGGCCGCGCCCAAGCCTTCCGGTGCCACCCCCGGCCCGCGTCCGGCCCGTCCGGCCGCTCCCGGCCAGGGTGGTCAGGGCGGCCAGGGACGTGGCGACCGCCAGGGCGCCCCGCGTCCGGGCGGTGACCGTCAGGGTGCTCCGCGCCCCGGTGGCAACCGTCCCTCCGGCCCGCGTCCGGGCAACAACCCCTTCACCTCCGGTGGCTCCACCGGCATGGCCCGTCCGCAGGCCCCCCGTCCCGGTGGCGCCCCGCGTCCCGGCGGCCAGGGCGGCCCCGGCGGCCCGCGTCCGCAGGGCGCAGGCCAGGGCGGTCCCCGTCCCCAGGGTCAGGGCGGTCCCCGTCCGACTCCGGGCGGCATGCCCCGTCCGCAGGGCGCCCAGGGCGGCTCCGCCGGTCCCCGTCCCGGCGGCGGTAACCGTCCGAACCCGGGCATGATGCCGCAGCGTCCGGCTGCCGGCCCGCGTCCGGGCCCCGGTGGCGGCGGTCGCGGTCCCGGCGGTGCCGGTCGTCCCGGCGGCGGCGGTCGTCCGGGCGGCGGCGGCTTCGCCGGCCGTCCCGGTGGCGGCGGCGGTGGCGGTCGTCCCGGTGGCGGCGGCGGTTTCGCCGGTCGTCCCGGTGGCGGTGGCCCCGGCGGCGGTGGCGGCGGCTTCGGCGGTCGTCCCGGCTTCGGCGGCCGTCCCGGCGGCCCCGGTGGCCGTGGTGGCACGCAGGGTGCGTTCGGCCGTCCCGGCGGTCCGGCGCGCCGTGGCCGTAAGTCGAAGCGGCAGAGGCGCCAGGAGTACGAGGCCATGCAGGCCCCGTCGGTCGGCGGCATCATGCTGCCGCGCGGCAACGGTGCGACGGTTCGCCTGTCGCGCGGTGCCTCGCTGACGGACTTCGCGGAGAAGATCGGCGCCAACCCGGCGTCCCTGGTCCAGGTCATGATGAACCTGGGCGAGATGGTCACCGCGACCCAGTCGGTCTCCGACGAGACGCTGCAGCTGCTCGCCGACGAGATGAACTACGTCGTCGAGATCGTCAGCCCGGAGGAGGAGGACCGCGAGCTTCTCGAGTCCTTCGACATCGACTTCGGCGAGAACGAGGGCGGCGAGGAAATGCTCGTCGCGCGTCCGCCGGTCGTGACCGTCATGGGTCACGTCGACCACGGTAAGACCCGACTGCTGGACGCGATCCGCAAGACGAACGTCATTGCGGGCGAGGCCGGTGGCATCACGCAGCACATCGGTGCGTACCAGGTCACGACCGAGGTCAACGACGAAGAGCGCAAGATCACCTTCATCGACACCCCGGGTCACGAGGCGTTCACCGCCATGCGTGCCCGTGGTGCGAAGTCGACCGACATCGCCATCCTGGTGGTCGCGGCCAACGACGGTGTGATGCCCCAGACGATCGAGGCGCTGAACCACGCCAAGGCGGCCGACGTGCCGATCGTGGTCGCGGTCAACAAGATCGACGTCGAGGGCGCGGACCCGACCAAGGTGCGCGGCCAGCTGACCGAGTACGGCCTGGTGGCCGAGGAGTACGGCGGCGACACCATGTTCGTCGACATCTCCGCCCGCCAGGGTCTGAACATCGACTCCCTGCTGGAGGCCGTGGTCCTGACCGCGGACGCCTCGCTCGACCTGCGCGCCAACGCGGAGCAGGACGCGCAGGGCATCGCGATCGAGGCCCACCTCGACCGTGGCCGTGGCGCCGTGGCGACCGTCCTGGTCCAGCGCGGCACCCTGCGGGTCGGCGAGACGATGGTCGTCGGCGACGCGTACGGCCGAGTCCGGGCGATGCTCGACGACAACGGCAACAACGTCGAGGAAGCGGGTCCCTCGACCCCCGTCCTGGTCCTGGGTCTGACCAACGTCCCGGGCGCCGGCGACAACTTCCTGGTCGTCGACGAGGACCGTACGGCCCGTCAGATCGCCGAGAAGCGTGCCGCCCGTGAGCGCAACGCGGCGTTCGCCAAGCGCACCCGCCGGGTGTCCCTCGAGGACCTCGACAAGGTGCTCAAGGCGGGCGAGGTGCAGCAGCTCAACCTCATCATCAAGGGCGACGCGTCCGGTTCGGTCGAGGCCCTGGAGTCCTCGCTGCTCCAGCTCGATGTGGGCGAGGAGGTCGACATCCGCGTGCTGCACCGTGGCGTGGGTGCGGTCACCGAGTCCGACATCAACCTGGCGTCCGGCTCCGACGCGATCGTGATCGGCTTCAACGTCCGCGCCGAAGGCCGCGCGACGCAGATGGCCGAGCGCGAGGGCGTCGACGTCCGCTACTACTCGGTGATCTACCAGGCCATCGAGGAGATCGAGGCGGCCCTCAAGGGCATGCTCAAGCCGGAGTACGAGGAGGTCGAGCTCGGCACCGCGGAGATCCGCGAGGTCTTCCGCTCGTCCAAGCTCGGCAACATCGCGGGTGTTCTCATCCGCTCCGGCGAGGTCAAGCGCAACACCAAGGCGCGCCTCATCCGCGACGGCAAGGTCATCGCGGAGAACCTCAACATCGAGGGTCTGCGCCGCTTCAAGGACGACGTCACCGAGATTCGCGAAGGGTTCGAGGGCGGTATCAACCTCGGCAACTTCAACGACATCAAGATCGACGACGTCATCGCGACGTACGAGATGCGCGAGAAGCCGCGCGGCTGATCTGCGCAGCACGTCTCGGGGCCGGTCGGCGGAGTGAAATTCCGTCGATCGGCCCCGGCCGTTGCGTGTACGGTTTCGCATGACTCGTACACCGAGCAGGACCTAGTGCCCCACGGGTGGCCTTACCCGCACTGCATGTACGTAGGGACGCTGTCCTTCGACCTCCTCCTCGGCGACATACATTCGCTGAAGGAGAAGCGCTCCGTCGTCCGCCCGATCGTCGCCGAGCTGCACCGCAAGTACGCGGTGAGCGTGGCGGAGGTCGGGGACCAGAACCTCCACCGCAGGGCCAGGATCGGTCTGGCGGCGGTCTCCGGGGACGCGGGGCACCTCACAGACGTACTGGACCGCTGCGAGCGCATGGTCGCCGCACGTCCCGAAGTGGAGCTGCTGTCGGTACGGCGGCGGTTCCACGGCGACGATGACTGAAGCGCCGGCTGAGCGCGTCGTCGGCGCCGCAAGCACAATGGTGGAAAACAAGAAGGAGACGGACCAGTGGCCGACAATGCGCGGGCGAAGAAGCTGGCGGACCTCATCCGGGAGGTGGTCGCCCAGAAGCTGCAGCGTGGAATCAAGGATCCCCGGCTCGGCACGCACGTGACCATCACGGACACCCGGGTCACCGGCGACCTGCGGGAGGCGACGGTCTTCTACACGGTCTACGGCGACGACGAGGACCGCGCCAGCGCGGCAGCCGGACTGGAGAGCGCCAAGGGCATCCTGCGCTCCGCGGTGGGCGCGGCGGCGGGGACCAAGTTCACGCCGACCCTGACCTTCGTGGCGGACGCGCTCCCGGAGAACGCCAAGACGATCGAGGACCTGCTCGACAAGGCGCGGGCCTCGGACGCCAAGGTGCGTCAGGCGTCCTCGGGCGCGACGTACGCCGGCGAGGCGGACCCGTACCGCAAGCCGGGCGAGGACGACGAAGAAACGGGCACGGCTGCCGAATGAAGCAGAAGAACCAGGGGCCGGACGGGCTTGTCATCGTCGACAAGCCGTCCGGCTTCACTTCGCACGACGTCGTGGCGAAGATGCGGGGCATGGCCCGTACCCGGCGCGTCGGGCACGCCGGCACGCTCGACCCGATGGCCACCGGCGTGCTCGTCCTGGGCATCGAGCGGGCGACCAAGCTGCTCGGGCACCTCGCGCTGACGGAGAAGGAGTACGTCGGCACGATCCGGCTCGGGCAGGACACCGTCACCGACGACGCCGAGGGGGAGATCATCTCCTCCAAGGGCGCCACGGGGATCGCCCGGGAGGCCATCGACGCCGGGGTCGCGGAGCTGAGCGGCGCCATCATGCAGGTGCCGTCCAAGGTCAGCGCCATCAAGATCGACGGCAAGCGGTCCTACGCGCGGGTGCGCGGCGGCGAGGACGTGGAGATCCCGGCGCGGCCGGTGACGGTCTCCTCCTTCGCCGTCCACTCCGTGCACGAGGCCGAGGCCGAGGACGGCACGCCGGTCACGGATCTGCTGGTGTCGGTGGAGTGCTCCTCCGGCACCTACATCCGGGCGCTGGCGCGTGACCTGGGCGCCGGGCTCGGCGTCGGCGGTCACCTCACCGCGCTGCGGCGCACCCGGGTCGGCCCGTACAAGCTGGACCGGGCCCGCACCCTGGAGCAGCTGCAGACCGCGGTCGACGACCCGGACAGCGAGCTGCCGGTCATGCCGATCGGCGAGGCCGCGGCGGCGGCGTTCCCGCGCTGGGACGTCAGCCCGCAGCAGGCCCGGCTGCTGGGCAACGGCGCGCGGATCACCACACCGGAGGAACTGCGCGGCACGACGGGCCCCATCGCGGTCTTCGGGCCCGAGAACCGCTTCCTGGCGCTGATCGAGGTGGCGGGCGGCAAGGCGAAGAGCCTGGCGGTCTTCGGATAGCGAACGGCCCTCTCGCGCGGGCCCCGGTTACACTCTGGGGCCCGCGCGTCCTCGCGGGGCGATGGAGCGGACACAGGGGGCTGTGATGAGTGACGAGCGGCGGATCGCGGACCAGGAACTGCTGGATGTCGCCCAGGACTTGGAGCAGGCGCGGCGGCTGCGCAGGGCGCTGAAGACGCTGGCGGACGACCCGGCGGCCGACGGCACGCTCAAGGAGATGGCGCGCCATGTGCTGGCGGGGCGGGTGGGGATGAAGGACGCCCTGGCCGACCCGGTCTACTCCGAGGCGCTCGGCGGGCGGGTCCAGCAGATCATGCGCGCCGCCCGGGAGCAGACGCCCGAGCAGCGCGAGGCGCAGCGGGAGACGGCGCACAAGTGGCTCGCCGAGCAGGCCCGCGAGGAGGCCGACGAGGACGCCGCCGTGACGGGTCCGCCCGCGCCGCAGCCAATCTTCGGCACCCGGCCGCGGCACCGTCCCTGATCCCGGCGGTACGTCCACTCAGGGGTGATGCGTGGGGCCCGTACGGTTGCGTACCGTACGGGCCCCACGCCTTGCGGTATGCGGCTCAACTCCCGTCGCGGGCGGCCTTGGTGAGGCCCGCCCGCTCGGCGAGCGCGTCCGCCTCGGGGGTGGCGCGCCGCTTCTTGCGGGCGGGCTTGCCGCTGGCGTGCAGCATCGGGACCGGGCGTGCCCCGTTTGGCCCGGAGAGCGCGCCGCCGTAGCGCAGGTCTCCGGCGAACCAGTAGCGCTCATGGGCCCCGGCGTGGCCGCCCATTCCCGCGGGCCGCAGCGGGATGTTCTGACCCTTGCCTGGGCGCAGGACGACGCGGGCCTGCCGGTCGCGCATCGCCTCGCCGGGCATCTCCTGCCACGGGTAGACCCGCAGGACCTTCCCCAGCCGGCGCGCGCTGTACAGGCCGATCCCCGCGAACAGGAGGGTGAGGGGCGCGAAGATCATGAGCGTCCCGGCGACGGGCACCAGCGGATCGGGGTCCTTCGCGAGGCTGATGGCCGTGAAGAAGACGGCGAGCACGGCGAGTTGGCCGTACAGTGCGAGACGGCGGCGCGCCATGACGCGCCGGTAGCCCGCGGCCGTCTCCGGGTGGTGCAGGGCGACCTTGGCCAGGCCGCCCGCCGGGACCGGGCCGCGCTCCAGCTCGCTCGCGGGCGTCGCCACCCGCGCGCCCACGGCGAGTGCCCGGCGCCGGGCCTCCTCGCCGAGCGGGCCGTCGTAGGCGGGCAGCCGCGGGTCGCCCGCGGAAGGCTGGGCCACGTGGGTCATCCGCCGCGGGCCGGGCAGCGCGAGGACCGCCACGAAGCGCGGGTCGCCCGCGAGCCACACCTCGCAGGGCAGCGCCTCCCGCGTCGTCGGCCGGGTTCCGGCGGACAGCCGGACGGTCCGGCGCGGGTCGTCGGGGTCGGGCAGGACGAGCTGCGGCCGCCCCGTGGAGTCCAGGCGCAGCGCGCCGTACAGCCGCTGCCAGGGGTAGGTGCGCAGTACGGTCCGCCGGTGGTGGGCCAGGCGCGCGCGGGTGGCGGCCCCCGCGCACAGGCCGCCCGCCACGGCCGCCAGGATGCTGAGCGTGGGGATGCCCCAGCTCACCATCGGTACGGGCAGCAGCGCGAAGCCGACGAAGAGCGCGGCGCACAGCGCCAGGAATGCGGCGGTGCCCGCCCACGCCACCACGACCGCGCGGCGGGCGGCGCGGGCGGTGGCGGGGTGGGCGAGCGCCGTGCTGAAGGAGGTGGGGTCCATGGAAGGCGTACCGCTGCCCGTCAGCCGACGCGCGCGCCGACGGCCCTGGCCCGCTCCCGCGCCTGGGGCCCGACGCCCTTCTTACGGGGCGACATGCGGGAGTTGAGGGCCTCGGGCTGGGCGACGTTGATCAGACGACGGGGGCCGGGGACGGCCACGACGGCCAGGAAGCGGGGGTCGCCCGCGAACCAGATCTCGTCGAGGGCCTGGGACTTGACCTGGCGGACCCAGAAGGTGAGGCCGGAGCCCAGCCATGATCCGTACGTCAACGAAACGGTCTTGTCCGGGTGTTCGGGATCGGGGACGACGAAGAGCACGGAACCGTTCTTCGCGATCCTGGCCGCGCCCGGGAAGCGCTGCCAGGGGTACGTCCGCAGGACCCTGCGCATGCGGCGGGTCTTGAGGAGCCCGCCCAGTGCGTGCACCGCGAGCAGGGCGAGGAAGCCGAGCAGGATGACGTGGAGCCACACGAGCCATACCGGTGTCATGACGGCCAGAAAGACCACGAAGACCCACAGGGCGCAGCACAGCGCCAACTGGCCGACGCGCATCAGCAGGTGAGCGCGCCAGGCGCGGGGGGTCGCCGGATCGTCGTACGCCGTCTCGTACTGGGGGAGCGTGGCCATCATCAGCTCACTTCGGGGTCGGGTCAGCCGAAGGCCGCACGCGCGGACGCGTCGGCCTCGGACTCGGGGATCTGCGCGCGGATCTCGTCGGGCAACGGGTTGTCGAAGCTGACAGTCTCGGCCACCGCCCGGTGGATGTCGCGGAAGTACGCGTGTCCGTCGCGGGCCGTGGTGGTGAGGGTGAGCACGGCCAGCGCCTTGCCGTCCGGGAAGGGGAGGTAGGCGGTGACCTCGTAGACCGAGCGCCGCTGCGGGTCCACGGTGGCCGGGTACTCGATGACCCCCTCGACGAACGCGCCGGGCCCGCACGGCAGGCTCACCATCGAGACCGGCAGCACGCTGCTGCGCGAGGTGGCGGCCTTGGCGGCGGCCAGCTTGGGCGGGGTGAAGGGGATCTCCTTGCGCGCCAGGGTCAGGACGGACTCCAGCAGCGCGCCGTCGTCGCCCTCGTGGGCGCCCAGCGCGAAGTGGATCACACCCTCCCGCGGCATGACCCGGGCCAGCGCCTGGGCGGTCTCCAGCTGTTCCTGGAGGACGGGCCGCTGCTCCTGGGGCGCCAGCTCCAGCAGTGAGGCCATCACCTCGGCCTGCCGGACGCCCTCGGGGGACTGCGGGGCGGCCAGGAAGCTGCCGAGCGGCACCTCCGTGTAGCCGGGCGGCAGCGCGAACCACAGGTCGCAGCCCAGGGCGAGGGCCGAGTCGTCGATGACGTAGGTCGGGTCCGGTACGGTCTCGATGCTCACCTGGTCACCAGTCCGATGGTCCGCATCAGGGTGCTGACGTGGGCCGCTCCGTCGAAGCTGCCGGCCCGTACGCCGTCCATGCCGGTGGCGACGTTCTCGGCGGTCGGGTGCTTGATGTCGTCCCAGGCGTTCTTGGCCACGCCGTAGGTGCCGGTCAGCGCGCCCGCGCCGCTGACACTGGTGTCGACGACCTTCGCGGCGAGTTCGGGGTTGGAGGCGCCCTTGACGAGCCAACTCGTCAGCGGGTTGGCGCCGTTGCCGATGCGCTCGGCGGCGACCATGGTGTTGCTGCCCGTACTGGCCAGCTTCTGACCGAGGCTGAGGGTCTCCGCTCCGGCGCTGGCGGCCCGGGCGGTGCCGTTGACACCGCGGGCCAGCGCGGAGGCGCCGGGGACGACGCCGAGGGTGTCGCCCACCACGCCCACCGCGTTGCTCCAGAAGTCCGAGTCGAACTCGCCCTTGGTGAAGCCGTCCTTGAGGGAGGCGCGGACGGTCGGGTTCGCGAGCCGGGTGCCCAGGGCGCCGGCGCTCGCCGCGGCGGCGGTGAGCAGGAGGATGGGGCCGACGGGGCTGGTGGCGAAGATGGCGATCAGACCCGCCACCGCCGCCACCGCGCCCAGGATGTCGGTGATGTTGTCGCCGACCCAGTCCATCGCCTTCTCGAACCAGTTCGGCTCCTCGGGCGCGAGCTTGTCGGTGGCGTCGCGGATCGTGCGGGCCTTGCCGCGGGCGTCGGAGGCGTGTTCCTCCTGGAGCTCGTGGGCCCGCTTGATGACGGCGTTGTAGGCGTTCTTGGCGTTGTTGACCGCGGTGCGGGCGTCGTTGAGCGCCTCGGTGGCCTTGTTCAGGCGCTTCTGGGCGTTCTGCAGCTCGGCGCCCTCGTTGAAGGTCTGGCCGGCGAGCTTGAGGTCGGGGTTGCCCGAGGCGGTCTTCTCCTGGCCCTCGGCGCCGGCCAGCTTCTCCTTGGCGGCCTTGGCCTCGCCGTCCAGGGTCTTGGCGCGGTCCTGGTAGCCGCTGAGCGCGGACTGCCAGGAGGAGAGCGCGGTGGCGGCCTTGGTGATGGAGGTGTGGGCGTTCTTGAGGTTGGTGGGCAGCGCGCCGTCCAGCTCCTGGCGGAAGGCGACGGCCGCATCCCCCTCCCAGGAGGTGCCGCCGCGCAGCTTCTCGATCATCCGGTGCGCCTCGGAGATGGTCTCCGCCGACTTCTTCAGCTTCGTGGCCAGATCCGAAACCGTGGTGACGGTGCCGGGGGCGGGGTTGAATCCCAGATGGGTGTACGGATTCGCGGTCACTTTCCGCCTCCCTTGCCCGCTGCCTGCCGGAAGCCGTCCGCCAGGGCCTTCTCGACCTCTTCGTAATTCTCTTTGCTCTGATTGACGGTTTCGGCGAGCTTGCCGGTGTGCTTCGCGATCTGTTCGGAGCCGTACTTCCAGTGCTCCTGGAAGTCGTTGCAGGCGGAGTCCAGGTCCTTGGTGCCGATGCCGTCCGGCGAGGCGGCCTGCATCAGTTTGCGTACTTCCTCGAGTGAGGCCTTGGCCTCGCGCAGCGATTTGGAAAAATGTCCCAATTCGCCCGTGTCTACGTTGAAGCGGTCGCCCACTTCGGCCTCCCCGTGTGCCTCACTCGATCACTAATTGCCTCAGCACCATACGAAAATCGCGCGGAATTTCAAAAGGGCGACGGCGGGAAGAATTCGATCAAGAAGTCGACGGGTGACGGGTGGTGAGGAATGCGGCAGAAGCGGGTGCATTGTGGGGCAAAGGCCTGGCAAAGTGGAGGCTTTGCGTGATGCTCCCCGAGGAATGTCAACGGCCTTGTCGCACGCGCTTTCTGACGGGGCGGCAGCGACGCCCGGGCGGCGGGGGAGCGGCCGGCGGGGGCGCGGGTGGCGCCCGTGCGGTCCGCCGCGTACGGGAGCAGGGCGGAGCGCGGGCCCGGCGGCCGGTCTCCCCTCCGGCCGCCGCGACCCGCGTTCCGCGACCCCCCTCCTAGGGTCTTTATCCGCTCCGCTCCCGCGATTCACCCCATCGAGCAGGCGCTTGGGGTGAATGCCGGGCGTGGACGGGGGCGCTTTCGGGCCGCGATCTGTGCCGCCCACCGGGTGCCGCCTACGGTCGAAGCACGGGGTATGGCGGGGAGGAAACGGCTTATGGCGGCGCGGAGTGCCGACGCGGACAAGGCGCTCGTACGGATCTGTGACCTCGCCGGGAGGCCGCGCGGCACGGGATTCCTCGCCGACGACCTGGGCACCATGGTCACCAGCCACGAGGCCGTCGACGGGCTCGTCCGGCTCGTGCTGCACGCGCCCGGCGACCGTACGCAGCTGGTGGAGGCCGACGCGATCACCGCGCTCCCCGAGGCGGGCCTGGCGCTCGTCCGCACCGAGGGTCTGGTGCTGCCCCGGCTGCCGATCGCGGCGGGCGGCGCGGACGCGGAGCACCGTGGCCGGCAGGTGCTGGTGCGGGCGGGGACCTGGCTGGATGCGCGCGTGGTGGGCGGGGTGTCGGTGACGTACGCCGCCACCGACCGCTTCCATCTGCTGGACTGCGCACTGGAGTTGTCGTTCAAGGGCGAGCGCCGGGGCGAAGGGCAGCACGAGCAGGTGGCGGGCAGCCCGGTGATCGACGCGGACACCGGCGCGGTCCTGGGCGTGATCGGCACCGCGCTGCACTGCGGACACCGCACCGGCGCCCTGGCCGTCCCGCTGCGCACGGCGGCGGCCGAGGCGCCCGGCGGCCCGCTCGCGGCGCTGCTGGAGCGCAACGGCGCGACCGTGCCCGCCTTCGGCCGGGACCTCAACCTCGCCGGTGCCCTCCAGCTGACCGCGACCTCGGTGGGCACCGCGGGCGGCCCGTGGGCCTGGCGCGACCCCGTCGAACGCCCGGAGATCCGGGCCGAGTTCGGGCGGTTCTTCGCGCCGGGGGCGTCACCGGCGTCCGTGCTGGCGCTGGTCGGCGACCCCGGTACGGGCCGTACGACCGAACTGGCCGGACTCGCGGCGCGGCGGGCCCGCGGTGCGGCGCCCGCGCCCACGGTGTGGCTGCGCGGCGCCGACCTCAAGGCGGGCGACGGCAGCATCCGCAACGCCGTGGAGCGGGCGCTGCGGGCGGCCGGGCGGATCGTGGCGGCCTCCGAGGAGCGGGGCGCGCAGGGCCCTGACGCGGGCGGCCCCGGGCTCGCCACCCCCGACGCGGTGGCGCGCCTCGCGCGCGAGACGGGCCGCGGGCTGCTGGTCGTGCTGGACGGCCCCGAGGAGATGCCGCCGGTCCTCGCCCACCTGCTGCCCTCCTGGACGCGGGGGAGCGCGGCCTGGCTGCGCGAGACGGGCGCCCGGCTGGTGATCGCCTGCCGCCCCGAGCACTGGGAGCACGCCGGCGCCCTCTTCCCCGCGGGCGCGCTGCACCGCCCGCTGCACCCGGCCGACGTCCCGCCCGGTGCCACCGCGCGGGCGCTGCCGGACTGCGTACGCCTGGGGGACCTGCCGGAGCGGGAGGCGCGGCGGGCCCGCAAGCGCTACGGCGTCCCCGACGGCATGCCGGACGCGGCCGACGCCCGCCACCCGCTGGCGCTGCGGCTGCTGGCCGAGGTACGCGGCGCGCTGCCGGACCGGGCGGTGGGGACGGGGCCCCAGGCGCTGGGCACCCCCGACCGGTACGAGATCTTCTCCGCCCATCTCGCGCTGCTGTGCCTGCGTATCGCCGTGCGCCTCGCCGCGGCCGAGAGCCCGCCGGTGCGCGGCGCCGCGGTGCGGCGGCTGGCCGCGAAGGTGGCCGGGCAGGCCCACGAGGCGGCCCGCCGCTGCCTGGGCCCGGGTCACGGCGAACTGGACCGGGAGTCCTTCGAGGAGATCTTCCCCTGGCGCACGGGCTGGGCGTCCGCGGCGCTCACCGAGGGGCTGCTGGTGCCCGCGGGCGCCGGATACCGCTTCGCCCACGAGGAGTTCGCCGACTGGCTCCAGGGGCGCCACCTCGACCTGGACGCCGCGCTGCACATCCTGGTGCACCGCTGGCAGCTGGCCGAGCGCCGCAGTGGCGAGGACCCCGTACGGCTGCCCTCCCGGCCCGGCCGCCGGGCGCCCGGACCCGGCGGCTACGCCCCGCCGCCGCAGCGCACCGGACGGGGACGGCGCCCGGCCGCCGCCCCCTCCCCGCGGCCCGCCGAACAGCCGCGTACGCTCCCGGTCCCGCGGCACCGCGTCGGCCCGGTCGTCCAGGCCCTGCTGGCACTGGGGCGCGGCCCCGGAGAGGCCGAACTGGCGCGCAGGCTGCGGCACTTGGTCATCGCGGTGGACGTACTGACACCCGATCCGGAGCAGGACCCCGATCCGGAGCAGGACCCCGGGCCGGATCAGGGCGCCGGGCGTGAGGCGGGCGCCGGGCGGGCCGCGGACCCCACCCGCGGGGCCGACGGCGCGCTGTGGTGGGCCACCCATCTGCTGGGCGAGGTGCTGCTGCGGGTGCCGGACGGCGGCCCCTACAAGGACGTGCTGCGGCTGCTGGCCGAGCGGCTGGCCCACCGGGCCGCGGCCGCCGGGGGCCTGCACCGCGCCGGGCTGGACGCCTTCGGCCCGTGGTTCTGGCTGCGGCTGCCGCTGGAGCGGGCCGACCTGGTCGAGCTGCTGCGGCTGCTGCTCCCGGCGGACGACCCGCTGCCCCCGCCGGGCTGCGGCGAGCGTCCCGAGCGCTTCCTGGACGCGGTGAGCGATCTGCTCGCGGCGGACCCGGAGGGCGTACAGCCGCTGCTGTGCCGGTGGTTCGACGACGAGCGGGCCCTGCAGGAGCCGCTGCGGGAACCGGGGCGGCCCGCCGGGCCGCAGACGGAGGGAACCGATGCGCCAAGGGCGGCCGGCGGACGGACAACGGGCCGATCCGCGACGGCAGATGACAGATTCCGTGCGACAAGTGACGAAGTCGGAAAGGAAAACGACCGCGGTGGGCAGGGGGACGACGGCGCGCAGCGCATCCCGCTGGTCCCGGCCCGCCCCACCGTCGCCGCCGCCGCACAGGCCCTGCTGCACACCCACCGTCACCGCGCCGTCGACGGACTCACCGAAGCACTCGTGCGCGCCGCCCACCCCAGGGCGGACGAACTGCTCACCGCCCTGGCCGAGGACGAGACCTCCGCCGTCTGCCGCGCCGTGGACCGCTGGTCGCACGACGAACGGCCCGAGCGGCACGTCGCCGCGGCCGCCTACGGGCTGCTCGCGGCCCCGTACGCGCGCAGCGCCGCCGACCGCGAACTGCTGCGCTACGCCGCCCTCGCGCTGCTCGCCCGCCCCGCCGACTGCACCCTGCACGGCGCCGCCCTCGCCCTGCTCGTACGCGACCAGCACACCCGCTCCCAGCACCTGCCCCAAGCCCTGGACCGCTTCGCCGCGGGCGACCCGCGGCTGCCGCCCGCCGCCCTGGGAACCGCCCTGCTGACCCACCCCGAGCCGGTGCTCGCCGCCTTCCAGAGCCGGCTCCAGCACGGCAGCGAGCCCAGCGCCCGCGCCGTGCTGGGCACCCTCGCCGAGGTCACCACACCGGCCCTGGCGCGCCGCGCGGCCGCCCTGGTCAGGGAGTTCGCCGAGCGCAGGCCCGAAGGCGACGCGCAGGTCGCGGCCTTCGTGGACCGCAGGCTCGAACACGGCCCCGGCGCCCGCGCCGTGCTGTACCCGCTCGTCGTCGACCTGCTGACCACCCGCCCCGCGCGGCTGCGGCGCGCCCTGGCGCCGGTCCTGGCCGACCCGGGCACCGACACCTCCCGCCCGCTGCGCGGCGAGCTGCTGGAGGTGCTGCTGGAGCGCGAGCAGTACGGCGCCCCCTCCTACGAGCTGGGCGGCCCCGACACGGGCGTACTGGACGCCCTCCTGCGCGCGGCGGCCGACGGCGCACACCGCAGGGCCGAGGCCCGCAGCCGCGACCTGGTGCACCGCGTCGGCCTGCTGCTGGTGCGCACCCCCGAGGGCGCGGCCTGCTTCGACCGGCGGCTGGTGGAACTGGGGCGCACGGTGCCGGGCTTCGCCGCCCTGGTCCGCGGCTGGGTCGACTCCGCGCCGGGGGAGTGGGCGGCGGTGGTGGGGCCGAGCGCCCGCCATATGTGCGAGCAGCTGGCGGGAGAGCGCGGCGCGGGCGGCGGCCGGCGTACGGAGCGGTGCGGGCAGGAGGCGCCCACGGCGGCGGACCGTACGGCCACGGGCCGGCCGCAGGCGCAGCGTCCGCGCGCGCAGCGGCCGGAGGCGGAGTGCGCCGGCGTGGGCCCGGCGAACACGGAGCGTGCCGAAGCGGGGCGCCCGGGAGCCTGAGGCAGAATGCCGCGGACACCCCGGGGGACCTGTCGGGCGGCGCCCCGCACCCCTCGGTATTGCGTGCGTATCGCCGCCAATCCCCGCGAATCGCCGTCGTTCGCCGCAGATCGCGGGGGCGCTGCGGCACCGGCGGCCAGGCATGGCAGTCTTGGACCTGCAGTATCGGGCACAGACATTCGGCGAGGAGCGGCACAGTGCAGCGCTGGCGTGGCTTGGAGGACATCCCCGAGGCCTGGGGGCGCAGCGTCGTCACCATCGGCTCGTACGACGGCGTGCACCGAGGGCACCAGCTGATCATCGGGCGGACGGTGGCTCGCGCCCGTGAGCTGGGCATTCCCGCGGTGGTGGTCACCTTCGACCCGCACCCGAGCGAAGTGGTGCGCCCCGGCAGCCACCCGCCGCTGCTCGCGCCGCACCACCGGCGCGCCGAGCTGATGGCCGAGCTGGGCGTGGACGCCGTCCTGGTGCTCCCCTTCACGACCGAGTTCTCCAAGCTGGCGCCCGCCGACTTCGTGGTGAAGGTGCTGGTCGACAAGTTGCACGCGCGCGTCGTGGTGGAGGGCCCCAACTTCCGCTTCGGGCACAAGGCCGCCGGCACGGTCCAGTCGCTGGCCGAGCTGGGCGGTACGTACGACTACGAGGTCGAGGTCATCGACCTGTACGAGCGCGGCACGGCGGGCGACGGCGTGCCGTTCTCCTCCACGCTCACCCGCCGGCTGGTCGCCGAGGGCGAGGTCGCGGGCGCGATGGAGGTACTGGGCCGTCCGCACCGCGTCGAGGGCGTGGTGGTACGCGGTGCGCAGCGCGGCCGCGAACTGGGCTTCCCCACCGCCAATGTCGAGACCCTGCCGCACACGGCCATCCCGGCGGACGGCGTGTACGCGGGCTGGCTGCACGTCGAGGGCGAGGCGATGCCCGCGGCGATCTCGGTGGGCACCAACCCGCAGTTCGACGGCAAGGCCCGCACGGTGGAGGCGTACGCCATCGACCGGGTCGGCCTGGACCTGTACGGTCTGCATGTCGCCGTGGACTTCCTGGCGTACATCCGCGGGCAGGAGACCTTCGCGTCCATCGAGGCGCTGCTGGAGCGGATGGCCGTCGATGTGAAGCAGGCGCGTGAACTGATCGCGGCGGCCGATGCCGCCGCGGTGACCGGGGCCGATGGGGGCGACGGTACGGTTTCGTCCGCGTGAGGTGATATCCGCGTACGAAGGAAGGGCTCGCACCGTGAAGACGGTGCGAGCCCTTCTGCTGTTCCTGGCGCCGCTGCCGACGGGCCGCTCCTGACCGGCTGAGCGGCTCACCGGCTGATCGGTGGGTCAGGAGCGGCCGTCGGCTACTGCTGCTGGGGCGGCTGTTGGGGCCACGGCTGACCCGGCTGCGGCTGTTGCTGCTGTGCCGGTTGCTGGGCCTGCTGCGACTGCTGGGCTTGCTGGGGCTGAGCTGCCTGCGGGGGCTGCTGTTGCGCCTGCTGCTGGCTCTGCTGCTGGCCCTGCTGGGTCCAGCCCGCGGGGATCGGCGAGGAGGCCTGCTGCGGGGCCGCCTGCTGAGGCGCGCCGCCCTGCGCGGGCTGGCCCGGCTGACCCGTCTGCCACTGCGCGCCCGGCTGCGGATAGCCGTAGCCCGGCTGTTGCTGCTGCGGCTGCCCGTACTGCTGCTGTTGCTGGGGCTGTTGGGGACCCGGCCTGCCGTACTGCGGCTGCTGGCCCGCCTGTTGGGGCGCGCCGCCCTGCGCGGGGGTGAAGCCCGGCGGCAGGTCGTGCGGCTGCGGGTGGCTGGGCAGCGGTGCGGTGGGCTGCTGTTGCTGCGGCTGCTGCGGCTGCTGGCCCGGCTGGACCTGCTGGCCGCCCTCGCCGTTCCATGCCCCCGGGGCCAGCCCCTGCGCCTGCTGGACGCGCGCGAAGTCCTCGGCGACCAGGGTCGCCAGGTGGAAGTACGCCTCGCGGGTCTTGGGCCGCATCATGTCGAGGTCCACCTCGGCACCGGCGGCCAGGTGCTCGTCGAAGGGCACGACGACGACGCCGCGGCAGCGGGTCTCGAAGTGCGCGACGATGTCCTCGACCTTGATCATCTTGCCGGTCTCGCGGACCCCGGAGATGACGGTCAGGCTGCGCTGCACCAGGTCGGCGTAGCCGTGCGCGCCCAGCCAGTCCAGCGTCGTGCTGGCGCTGGAGGCACCGTCCACCGACGGCGTGGAGATCACGATCAACTGGTCGGCCAGATCGAGCACTCCGCGCATCGCGCTGTAGAGAAGGCCGGTGCCCGAGTCGGTGAGGATGATCGGGTACTGCGCGCCGAGCACGCCGATCGCGCGCCGGTAGTCCTCGTCGTTGAAGGTCGTCGAGACGGCCGGGTCCACGTCGTTGGCCAGGATCTCCAGGCCGGAGGGGGACTGCGAGGTGAACCGGCGGATGTCCATGTAGTTGTGCAGATGCGGGATCGCCTGCACCAGGTCACGGATGGTCGCGCCGGTCTCGCGGCGCACCCGGCGGCCGAGCGTGCCGGCGTCCGGGTTGGCGTCGATCGCCAGGATCTTGTCCTGCCGCTCGATGGCGAGCGTGGCGCCGAGCGCGGTGGTGGTCGTGGTCTTGCCGACACCGCCCTTGAGGCTGATGACCGCGATCCGGTAGCAGGACTGCACCGGCGTACGGATCAGCGCGAGCTTGCGCTGACGCTCTTCCTCGGCCTTCTTGGCGCCGAGCTTGAAGCGGGACGGCTGGGCCGCGGGCTGCGACTTCTTCTTCTTGGGCTGGTTGCGCAGCAGGCGGTCGGAGGTGAGGTCGACCTGTGCGTTGTAGCCGAGCGGGGCGCCCGCGATGGCCTGCCGCGCCTGGTGCTGCGGGTCCGGGGAGCCGGTCTGCCAGCTGTCGGCGCGGGCTCCGGTGGCCTGCTGGCCCGCCAGGGGAGTGGGGACGGAGGGCTGCTGGGCGGCCGGGGGCTGCTGGTGCTGCTGAGGTTGTTGCTGGGGCTGGCCCTGGTGCGGCTGCTGCGGCTGCTGGTAGGACTGTGCCGCCTGCTGGTGCTGTTGCTGCTGGTTCGGGTGCGGCTGCTGGGCGTGGGGCTGCTGCTGGGCCTGTGCCTGAGGCTGCGCCTGCTGAGGCTGCTGGGCCTGCGGGTGAGGCTGTGCGTACGGCTGCTGGGCCTGTGCCTGCTGCTGGGCGGCGGCCTGTGCCTGCGCGGCCTGTGCCTGTGCTTGGGCGTGGGCCTGAGCCTGCGCCTGGGCGTGCGCCTGCGCCTGGGCCGCGTACGCCTGCTGTGCCTGTGCCTGCTGCTGCGCGGGAGCCGCCTGCTGCGGGTAGCCGTAACCACCCTGCTGCGCCGCCGCGTTGGGGTACCCCGCCTGCGGGTGGGCCTGCTGCTGCGGCATCGGCTGTGCGTACGGCTGCGGCTGGGCCTGCTGCGGGTACTGCTGTCCCTGAGGAGCGGGCTGCTGGCCCGGAACCTGGCCCTGCGGCTGCGGCTGCGGCTGCGGCTGCGGCTGCCCCTGGACCTGACCCTGCCCCTGCGCCGCCGGGTACGGCTGCTGGCCCGGGTAGCCCTGCTGCTGGGCCTGCTGCGGCTGCTGCTGAGCGGGCGCGCCCTGCTGCGGCTGCATGTAACCGCCCTGCGGAGCGGCCGAGTTGGCGACCGGCTGCTGCGGGTAGCCGTAACCGCCCTGCTGCGCCGGCGCGTTGGCCTGCGCCGGAGGCTGTACGGGCTGCGGGTAGCCGTAACCGCCCTGCGCGGCGGCCTGCTGTACGGCCTGCGGGTAGCCGTAGCCGCTCTGCGCCGTGGCGGGGTCGGGCTGCTGCTGAGCGGGCGCGCCCTGCTGCGGATATCCGTAACCCGCCTGCTGGGCAGGCGCGTTGGCGGCGGCCGGCGGTGCGCCCTCGGCCTGCGGCATCGGCGCGGAGGCGGGCGCGGTCGGGTCGGCGGGAGCCTCGGGAGCAGCGGCGACGGGGCTGTTCGGGTCCCCGGCGGCCACCTCCGCAGCCGCGGAATCCGCGGGCGCGGCCTCGTTTGCCGCGGCTTCCCCGGCACCGGACGCCACGGGCTCGTTCGCCTCGGGCTCCGGCTGCGGCGCGGCCTCCTGGCCCGCTTCCGCGCTCGGTTCGGCGGCGGAGGAGGCGGAGGAATCGTCTCCCCACAGACCGGCGGAGGGGTCCGTACCCGTACCGCTGCGCACCTCGCCCACGGCGGGATCGGCGCTCACCGGCTCCTCCGCGGGCGCGCCCGCGGAGGGGAACACCGGTGCGGCGGGGGCCGGTTCGGCCGCATCGGCGGCCGCGGGCATCCCGCCCGTACCGACCGAAGCACCTGTACCGACCGAAGCACCCGTACCGACCGAAGCGGCGGGTACGGAGCCCTGCTCAGCACCTGCCTCGGAGTCATTGGCGTGCAGCACCGGGAAGGCGGGCGCCGGACCGGCGTCCGGCACCGGGGCGGCGGCGTCGTCGGCGAGCTGCTCGGCGACGGGCGTGGCAGGTACGGGAGCCTGCGGTGCGGGCACCGGTGTCGCGGGTGGGCCGGGAGCGATCAGGGACGAGGCGTCGGGTGCGGGCGGCGTCACCGGAGCGGGAGCCGCCGGAGCCGGTTCCGCGGGTACGGGCGACGGCGCGGGCGCCACCGGGGCACCGGCGTTCGGCGCGACGGGCTGCGGAGCCGAGGGCGGCAGCGCCCCCGCGCCGTTCGGCCCGCCGTACGACGCGTCCGGACCCTGACCGACCGCCGGACCCTGCCCGGCAACCGGCGCCGACGGCTGCGCTACGGCGGGCGGCGGCGTCACGGAAGGTGTCGCCGGCGCGGGCGTCGCGGGCGACGGCGCGGGTGAGGACACCGCACCGCCACTGCTGTCGTTCTGCGCGTACCAGTCCGGTGCGGCGAAGTCGATCTGGAACTCGCCGGTCATGTCCAGCTCGGAACCGTCATCCAGGTCGGTCCTGTCCGGCCGGAAATCATCCCGATCGCTCACGGTGTCTCCTGGTCTAGTGAAACGCACCTGAACGGCAGGACCGGATACAGGCGAACTTTTCTGTCAGAGCAGACATAGGCAGCACAGCTGACGAAGCCGACACGGCTGACGCAGCGGACACAACCGACACAGCCGACAAAGGGGCACGTGCGCTCGTGCCGCAACACCACTGTCTCCCCGTTCCTGGGCGCTCGCGTCGCCCGCATGCACCACTGTCGCTCACCAGACAGCCTAGTCGTGCGGTGCAAGTGATAGGGACCCCGGTTCAGGCCCGCCCGCCCGGCCCCGCAGGCCCGGCGGGAACGGAATATGGGCCACAGCGGGGGATCCCGCGGCAGCCCATATCGATCCGGCATCATCCCGGCATCGGCCCCGCAAAGAGTCGATCACCGGTCGAGGCGCGGGCGGTTGTCAGTCCATCCGGCGAGGCCCGCCCAGCAGACCCGTCTCCATCTCGGTGGGCTGCGTCATCACGAACTGCTGGTGGTCGCGCGTGCACCACAGCATGGTGTTGTCGCTCAGCTGCGGCAGCGTCGCCGCCACCTCGGCGGGCAGCCGCAGAATGCGCCGGGCGACCTCGGCCTCCTGCGGCGAGAGCCGCTGGAGCCCGATCAGATCGGCGCGGCGCAGCAGTTGCGGCGCCTTGGGGCCCATGAAGGGCAGCAGCGTCAGCGTGGTCTGCCAGGGCGCGGGCGCCAGCTGGCCGCGCGGTGGGCGGGCGCCGCAGTCGCGTACGACCAGCACCGGGCTGGAGACCGACGGGCCCTGCGGCGCCAGCTGCCGTACGTCGTGGACCGTGACGCACTGCTGGCCGCCGCCCGCGGACTGCGCCATCTGCGCCCAGGCCGGCGGGCGGGCCGACTCGACCGCGACCCGGGCCCCGGCGGCGACCGTGCGCAGCGCCAGGACCTGCGCCATCCACATGCTGCCGACCAGGACGACGTCCAGCGGAGCGGGGCGCAGCAGGCTCAGTACGGCGGGCTGGTTCTGCGGGTCCACGCCGATGACCACGCCGTCGTCGCCGACCGGCAGCGACAGCGAGGCGAGGGTCTCGGGCGCGACGTAGTGGTGCTCGCGGCGCGGGCCGCGCAGGCCGAACCCGGGGCGCGCCGCCCGCTCGGGCGCGGTGCTCTGCGCCTCGTCCGGCTCCTGGCGGGGGCGGTGGCTGGGCGCCGCGTGACCGCCGCCGCGCGGGCGCTGCTGGCCGTAGGGCCCCTGGCCCTGGGCCTGGAAACCGCCCTGGTTGTTCCAGTCGGCGCGCTGAGGGAATGCGGGCGCGGACATCAGCGGGTACCTCCGAGGGGAAGCGTGGCCAGCAGGCCGGGCAGCTGCTCGCGGTCGAGCCGCACCAGCCCCATCTTGACCGAGTTCAGCTTCTGCTCCAGCTCGCGCTCGGCCTGCTTGAGTTCGTTGTCGCTACGGCAGGAAAGGCGGATGTAACCCGACATTCCCACCGAATGCTCACTGCCCCGCGAGAGGGAGAGAGCGAAGGACGTCGCCATCGCCCGGGTGCCGCCCGCGAGTTGGGCCAGCGCGCCGAGCGGTGCGGCACCCTGGCCGTTGCCCAGTTGCGGCCAGCGGCTGACCCAGTACGAGGTGTGCCAGCGGTCGTCGCAGCGCCAGGCCCGGGTGGTCTCCTGGGTACGGCGCGCGGTGCGGCCGTCCCGGTCGGGGGCGTTGGTGGCCCGCGGGTTGATGCACACCGCGGTGCTCAGCGCGGAGACGACCTCGCGCTCGTCCAGCACGCTGGCGCGGAAACCACGGCTGTTGAGGCGGCTGGCCAGCTGGTCGGCGACGCGCAGCAGCGCCCGCTGCGCACCCTGTATCCCGCCGCCCCGCGACTCGATCGCCTCCGGGCACAGCTCGGGGTCGAGCTTGAGCGCCACCCAGGTCAGCTGCGCGGCAGGGGTCTTGGTCTGCGCCTGGAGCGTGGCGTACGAGCGCGCCGCGACGGCCTGCTCGGGCAGGTGCGGCGCCGGGGCGGGCTGGGTGTACTGGACGAACTGCACCGACTCCAGCCGGATTTCGTCCACGTCCAGCGAGGCCTGCAGCAGGTCCAGCGGCAGCGGGCGGGTGCCCGGCTGCGGCCGCAGCGGATCGTCGCGCACCTCGATCCGTACCAGAGCGGTGAGAAACGTACCGTCTCCGACAAAACCGACAGGGCGCTGCTCGCGGTCGGTGTACTCGTACGTCCGCAGCGCGGGGTCGGCCTCGACCAGGGGCGCGAACGCCACATCGACCGACGCCGGCACGGCCTCGGCCGAACGATGCCTGCGCTTCATGGCCCGTATCGTCGAGATCCACTCCGGCAGCGGGATGCGCCGGCGCCGGCCGAGCGCGAAGACGATCAGCAGGACGCCCACGACGCCCGCGCCGATGGCGGCCGCGGGGTGGATCGCCCAGCCCACCAGGGCCAGGGCCAGGGCGACTTCGATCAGTGCCAGAGTCCGTACGCGCACGCCGGCGATGGACAGGGCCCGGGTGCGCAGCCGGGGGGAAACCGGTCCGGAGCGCGCCGGTTGGGACTGCGAGCCGTGCGATCCGGCAGGGGCGGGGCCCGGTGGCCCTCCGCGACGGGCCGTCCCGGCGCCGCGCGGCTGTGATCCGTTACGGCGTCGGCTCCTGGTTGCGCTGGGCATCCCCCGACCTGCTCCTCTACTGGTTCTGTTACGTGCTGGTTTGACTGAGCTGCATTGAGTGGACTGCTATGTCCGGTACTCCGCCAACTTCGCCGCGGGTGGCGACTTGACTTGTGATACCCGTACGGTACGGGCCGATCATCGCACGGCATAGTAGAGGGCGCTGCGGCCAATGGGGCGAGCGCGGCCACCGGTGGAAAAGACAGGCGGGGAGTTAGGTAACGATGGCATCACGTCGGGACGAGCTGAATGCGTTCACATATGCGCGAAAGCGCACGGTGGCCTCGTTCCTCAAGCCCTTGCCGAACGGATCGACCGAAAGCGCACCGAGGCCCCTCAAGACCGTATTGCCCAGCATCATCCTGGGTGCCGTACTGGTCGCGGGATTCGGCGCCTGCGGGATCATCAAGCCTTTGGCGCCGAAGGATTGGGACAAAGTAGGTGCGGGTGTGATTGTGGGCGACAAGTCCACCACCCGATATGTCGCGCTCACCGACAAGCGCGACAACAAGAAGCAGGTTGTACTGCACCCCGTCCTCAACCTCGCCTCGGCCAAGCTCCTGACGCTGCCCGACAAGTTCCAGGTGTTCAAGGTCAAAGAGTCGGAGATCGACACCAAGCATCCGCACGGTCCCGCCGTAGGCATTCCGAACGCCCCCGACCGGCTGCCGGACAAAAAGGATGCGGCGGAGAAGAAGGACTGGGTGCTGTGCCAGCGCCCCGACGCGGGAAAGAACAGCAAGGGCCAGCAGGCGATCTTCGTGCTGGGCAAGGGCGACAAGAAATTGATCGAGGGCAAGGGCAAGCTGACCGCCAAGCGCGCGATGTACGTCCAGGACGAGGAGAAGCGCGAGTACCTGGTCGACAGCCGCGGGGTCGCCCACCCGCTGGGCTTCGAGGTGGACCCGAAGGCGCCGGACGCCAAGAAGGTCGCGGTGAACCGGATGCTGGTGCGCATCATCTTCGGTGACGTCCAGCCGCAGCCGGTCTCGGAACAGTGGATGAGCACGCTGATCAAGAGCCCGGTCCCGATCACCGTGCCCCAGGTCCCGGACGCGGGCAAGCCCACCAACGCCCCCGGCGTACCGCAGAACCACCGCAAGATCGGCGATGTGGTGCAGGCGGACAACGGCGGCAAGTGGCAGAAGTACGTGGTCACCAAGGAGGGCCTGCAGCAGGTCTCCGACTTCGTGGCGCGCATGCTGGTCAAGGGCCCGAACGCGAGCGCGGTGAACGGTCCCGGCGGCGGTGAGATCAAGGTGGAGCGGGTCTCCCAGGCGGACATCGCGCCCACCGGCGAGCAGTTCCTGAAGAAGGTCCCCTTCGAGGTCCCGGGCCTGCCGGGCGCTGCCATGGGCGTGGACAACCCGTGGCCCACCGAGGAGGTCGCCCTCGCCAACAACTTCCAGGAGCAGGGCGGCAACAGCGTCACCTGCAGCGTCTACCACAGCGGTGACCTCACGATCGGCGGCGTCGTACAGAAGCGCCCCGACAACGGCCAGCCCATCCCCGACATGTCGATGTGGACCGGCGACGACTTCCCCGCCAAGCTCTCCTCGGGCCAGTCCACGTACGTCACGCCCGGCAGCGGGCTGCTCTACCGCCAGGTGGAGAAGGCCGGCGACAAGAGCGGGCGCCTCTTCCTGGTGACCGACACCGGTCTGCGCTACGCGGTGCCTGTGAACAACGACAGCGTCGACCAGGCCAGCAAGGCGGACAAGGACCAGAACCAGTCCCAGGCGCGGCTCGGGTACGGCACCGTGCATCCGCTCCCGATTCCCAAGCAGTGGTCGCAGCTGCTGTCTGCGGGCCCGTCCCTGGACACCACGAGCGCTAAGCAGCCGCAGGTTCAGTAGCGGGCGCGGGTCGCCAAAAGTCCATACCGATGCTCGGAGGTCCAAACCGGACCGATGCTCGGAGGTCCATACCGGTGCTCAGGCTCGTACTCAGATCCGTACTCAGATTCGTACGTGTACAAGTACTTAGCCGCCCCCGCACAGCTGATCGGTGATGATCAAATGCGTGACCGGAACGTCCATTTCTGGTCAGCTGTGCGCAGTTTCACGATCCGTATGTGGCGTGAAGGATTGTTGTGATCTGGCTACAACGATCGGATCCCTGTTGGGTGTTGTCATACGGAGTGGATAGAGTGACCAAGGCATCGTCGGGAGATGCCACCCGCCCAGTGCTATGTCCGCACTAGCGGGAGCACGTGACACGACTCTCATGGGGGACGTTGACGCATGGCTGGTCAGCAGTTCAAGACTACTGAAGAGGAGATGCGGGCACTCAGCAACCGCATCTCCCAGGTAAGCAGCTCGCTCAAGGGCGAGATTACGCGCCTGAACGGCGTGGTCGACGGAATCACCTCCGGTTGGCAGGGTGGCGCCTCGCAGGCGTACGACCGTCTCCAGCGTCAGGTGAACGCGGACGGCGACCGTCTGTCGCAGATCCTGAACGACATCAAGGAAGCGGTCGACAACACGACCCGCAACTACTCCACTTCCGAGGAGGAGCAGCGCTCCGCGATTTCGCAGATCGCTTCTCAGTCGCCGTTCGGATGATGAGGCCGCACCGCTGAAAAGCGGTGCCGGTGCATCCCTCTTTTTCTTCCGACCGCTTCAACTCCCCAAGGAGACAACATGGCTGGCCACATTCTGGTCAACTTCCAGACGATCTCTCAGGCGTCGTCTGATGTCCGTCAGGGCGCAAGCCGCATCCGTCAGCAGCTCGACGACCTCGAGTCGGCTGTCAAGAAGGTCTCGGCGACCTGGGAAGGTTCTGCCCAGGAGGGTTACCAGCAGAAGCAGCGCGAGTGGGACCAGCGCGCCGCCTCCCTGCAGCAGACCCTGGAGCAGATCGCCAAGGCGCTCGACGTCGCCGCGCAGAACTACGAGAGCACGGAGCACAAGAACGCTTCGATGTGGAAGTAACGACTGCGGTCTGAGAGCCGAGGTCGACAGAGACTTACGGAGCTGGGCAGCCCGAGCGGCTCGCCGAAGCATGGAGAGGGCGGGCGCGCAGCCTTTGGGCGCGCCCGCCCTCTTGCCAATTCCGAACAATTCCAATGATCAATCGGCACGGAATGACGCCTGACCGGCTGATCCGATACGGCCGGTACGTGGGGATGGAGAGCAGACAACCGTGGGACTCCGTGGGATCCGTGTGATCCGTGCGATGGGGCACACCCGGACAGCAGGGCACCGCAGGCACGCGGCGACGGCCGCGACCGTGGTGCTGTGCACCCTCGCGCTCACCGGCGCCGGCACCGCGACGGCTTTCGCCGACGAGCCCGTCCCGCTCAACAGCGGCCAGTGCAAGTTCCCGTCGAACCACATCAAGGAAACCCCTTGGTCCCTCCAGCGCCTCCTCGTCGATGAGATGTGGAAGTCCGGCAAGGGCGAGGGCGTCAAGGTCGCCGTGATCGACACCGGCGTCTCCAAGGAGAACGCCCAGATCGGTGCGGCACTCACGGGCGGCAAGACCTTCGTCAAGGACGGCGACCAGAACGTCGACCAGGTCGGCCACGGCACCAAGGTCGCCGGCATCATCGCGGCCCAGCGCATCAAGCAGTCCGGATTCTTCGGAATCGCGCCCGGGGCCAAGATCATCCCCTACCAGCAGACCTCCGAAGAGGGCGGCGGTACGGCGGACAAACTGGCCGATGCCATCGACGCCGCCGTCAAGGACGGCGCCGACATCATCAACATCTCCCAGGGCACCGACGCCGACAAGTCCCTCCTGGACAAGCTCCAGGGAGCCGTGACGCGCGCCGAGCAGAAGAACCGGCTGATCGTCGTCTCGGCCGGCAACGGCGGCGCCGACGGCAAGCTGCGCAACATGTACCCGGCCGCCTTCAAGAACAAGAACGTCCTGGCGGTGGCCGCCTCCGACCGCAACGACGAACGAGCCCCCTTCTCCCAGGCCGGTGCCTTCGTCGATGTGGCCGCCCCCGGAGTGGACATGGTCTCCACCGTCCCCAAGGGCGGCCAGTGCGTGGACCAGGGCACCAGCTTCGCGGCCCCCTACGCCGCGGGCGTCGCCGCCCTCCTGAAGCAGAAGCACAAGAACTGGACGCCGGAACAGATCATCTGGCACCTCGAGGAGACGGCCAACCGCCCCCGCGCGGGCCGCGACGTCAACACCGGCTGGGGCGTGGTCGACCCCGTCGCCGCCATGAACAACGACACCACCCCCACAGGCGAACCGGCCCCCAAGCGCAACGACGACGCCAAAAAAGCCGCCAACACCATCCAGCCCGCCACCCTGATCCTCGGCGAGTCCCCCACAGACCGCCGCACCCGCGTCGCCACCTACGTCATCGGCGGCGCTGTGATCGCTATCGCAGGCGTAGTAGGCGGCTCCGTCGCATATCGTGACTGGCGACGCAAGACCGGCAGTACCGGCAATTGAAGAACGGGATGAACGGGGAGGACTGACACATGGGTCAGGAGTACAGGGTTGATCTGAGCGCCCTCGACAACGTCGTGAAGAAGCTCAACGGCGTGCTCAAGGAGCTCGGTTCGGCGCACTCGGATGCGAAGTACAAGACGGAGCTGCCGGCCAGCGCTCTTGGTGTGTCCGCGGGCAAGGGAAAGTTCAGCGAGGCGGAAAACCTCACCCAGGCGCACAAGATGATGAAGACGCACATCGAAGAGATCGTGCAGCACCTCAATGACGTGATGGACAAGTTCGGGCAGAAGACGAAGAAGGCGCACGGCGAGTACCAGAACCAGGAAGCCGAAGTCACCAAGAACATGTCCGGCGGGTGATGACGCTGCACGCAGGTAGAGAGCTGACGGTGGTGTTGGAAAACAAGGGGGACATTGGTCATGTCGCGTAGCGGTACCGAGTACGAGTACATCCCGGCGAACATGTGCTTCAACGCACAACACGAAACAAACTTCGCCGAGTTGGACATGGACACCATGAAGGCGATGGTGTCCGCGTCGGACCCCGGCCAGGTCATGCAGGTGGCCGACGGCTGGGAATCGCTTCGCAACCAGCTAGTCGGCGGTGGCGACGGCGGTATTCGCGGTGTCTTCAAGAAGGCTGTCGACGAGGTACTGCAGGACTGGAAGGGCGAGGCCGCCGACCGGTTCAAGGCGGAGGCCGAGAAGATCAGCAAGAAGATCTTCGATGGTTCGGAGTACGCCCGCTACACCTCTGTCGCCATGCGCAACGCGGGTAACGCCCTGAGCCGGATCAAGCCCGAAGTCATGGCGATGGAGAAGCCCAGCGCTGCCTCCAGCGCTTGGGACTGGGCAACCGACAGCAAGCGCGATGACACAGGTTTGCGGAACGACCTGAAGGACACCAACAAGACAACCCAGCAGGCGCTCGACAACAACCGCGACAGCCTCTCCAAGGGCAAAGAGGCTCAGCTCGCCATGGCCGTGAAGATGGAGGAGCTGGGGGGCGTTTACGTTTCTCAGTACAAGGCAATGGGGAGCTGGAAGGGCCACTCGAAGTATGGCAACGACGAGGACTATCCGGGCGCACCGGGCGGTACAGCACCAGTACCGATGCCTGTCGGCCCAGCACCTTCCGCTCCGAAGCCTTCGAACCGCGGGCCGCTGACCCCCACGGGCAAGGGCCCCGGTTTCTCTCCTGATGTGAAGACGCCGCGTCCCGAGGGAGTCCACGGCGGTGTCGGGCAGGTCAAACCCAGCACCAGGACGCCCGAGATGCCCAAGATCGGCACGGGCCTCGACAGCTTCAACCCCAACCCTGGAGTGCCCGGTGGCGGCGGCCCTCACACTGCCACTCCCAATGGAGGGCTCGGACCCATCAATGGCGGTCCGAATACCGGACCGAACGGCGGGAGCAACACTTTCCTGCCCGGCACGCCCGGCGTACCCAGTGGGACTGGTCGTGGCATTGGGGCGAACCGCGGAACGCCGAGCGGCACAACGACTGGCCGCGGGGTAATCGGTAACCCCGGAGGAACAAGCGGCAGCCAGACCGGACGTCCGGGCATGCCGGGCGGTATGGGCGGCACCGGTGGCGGCGCAGGCGGCGGTCGCGCCGGAATCGCTGGACGTGGTGCCCTCGCCCGCACGCCGGGTGGCGTCGTCGGTACGCCTGGCGGCAAGGCCAGCGGTACGGCCCAGGGCGGCTCAGCCCTGCACCGCAGCCGTGGCGGCACTCAGGCCGGAGAGGGCGCGGGTAACCGCCGCCCCAACGGAATGATGGGCATGCCCGGCTCCCGCGGCGCCAACGGCGAGGAGAAGAACGAAGGCGGCAAGCGTCCCGACTATCTCGTCGAGGACGAGGAGACCTGGACGCCGGAGCGTAACGTGGCGCCCAAGGTCATCGAGTAGGTACCTGCCGGGCAGGTAATCGGCGGAGATGCAATGGGGCCCGCAGTCTTCGGGCTGCGGGCCCCATTCTGTTGAGGAGAGGTGTTACAGCTTGAGCTTCACGCGGACGCTGCGTGCAGTGGGCGGCGCGGTAGTGGCGGGAGCGCTGCTCTTCGGGACCGCGCCGGTTGCTGCGGCAGATCAGGTCAGAAAAGATCAGTGGCCTTTGCAGGCATTCGCATCTGAAGAGATCTGGAAGGTCTCGACAGGGAAGGGTGTCACTGTTGCAGTCATCGATGATGGAGTCTATTCGCAGCACCAAGATCTAAAAGGTAATGTACTGGCAGGTAAAGATTTCATTGACGGACGTTCATCTGAGCCGAAAGATGGAGATGAACATGGAACTGCGATGTCTGGGATCATTGCAGGCCACGGGCATGGTGTAGGCGGAAAAGACGGCGTCAAAGGTTTGGCTCCGGATGCCAAAATCCTAGCTATCCGTGACCTCGGGAAGGGGAATGATGGCTTCGCGCCTTCCATTCGCTATGCTGTTGATAAGGGCGCCTCTGTAATCAATATCTCGCAAGGGGGGACTCAATCCCCTGGAGAGCCTGAGGCAATCAGGTATGCCTTGGAGCATGATGTCTTGGTCGTTGCGGCTACTGGCAACGACGGGAGAGGTCCTGATTCACTTCCCTCATATCCGGCAAATTATCCGGGAGTTGTGGGAGTGGGGGGCATTAAGAGCAATGGTGAGTTTTGGGAGGGGTCGAACTTTGGGCCTTTGGTCATGCTCACTGCTCCCGCTAAGGGAATTGTCTCGGCTGGACGCGGAGTTGACCGCTACCGTAAGGGAACTGGTACTTCGGATGCGTCAGCCTATGTCTCCGCCGCAGCGGCTCTCCTCCGCGCCAAATTCCCCGATCTCACTGCCGGTCAAATTGCCAACCGCCTGACCAAGACCGCCGGCCTCCCCGACTCCGCCAAGGGCGCATCCCTCCCGGACCAGAAGTACGGCTACGGTTTCATCCAGCCCCTTGCAGCGTTGAAGAAGGACATCCCGGCCGGTTCCAAGAATGGGCCCCTCAAGATGCCGGAAGGGCAGTCGTCATCCTCCGCCGGCTCCGACGGCGCATCGCCCAACACGCCTGACAAGGAGAACAACCAGGCAAAGGGCGATCAGAAGGAAGACGGCATGAGCACGGTCGCCGTCGTCGGTATCGCCGCCGGTGTCCTCGTGGTCGTAGCTGTGATCGTCATCGTCGTGGCGATGCAGCGGAAGCGCGGCCGTAACGGACCGCCTCCGCCCGGCGGAACGGGCGGGTACGGCAGCGGTGGCGGCGCCGGTTTCCCGCCGCCCCCGAACCCGTATCAGCAGCCCACACCTCCCGGCTCCTACCCCCCTCCTCCGTCGAATCAGCCGCCGAGGCAGTAAGTTCCAAAGGATTCCAAAGAAACAGGCTGCGTTGCGCAGCGACTGACGCCATAGGGCGGCGGGTGCTCCTCAAGAGCGCCCGCCGCCCTATGCAGTTGGCACTGCCGGAACCAACTGGCGTAGAGATATCGCTAAATCTCACGCCGCTTGATTGCCGAGGCCTTGGGTCGATAGCGACTGTTCAATCCTTGGTGCAGTAGGGGAACCGTCCAACGATGCTGGATGTGCACAAAGTTTCAGCCATATGGAGCGGTGGGTTGCATACCCGCCTTTTGTCTGAATGCAGCCCTGTTAGCATTTCTGTGCATGTTCCAGCGATCGTGGTGAGCCGTGCAGTTTGCATTGTCCAAGAGTCATGCCTGCAAGGGTGGTTCGCCCGCTGCTTCGGGGAAGTGGGTGTGACCTGGTGGGGTCGGGAAAGTTTCAGGTCGACGTTCAAGAGCTTGCCGCTCTGGCGAATCGACTGGACCAGTGCACACAGTCCATGCGTCATGCCAGTGGCGAATTGCGCAGTGCGACGACGCGCGATCTCGGCAATGGCCAGATCGACAAGAACGGCGCCGAGTTCAAGAGCTCATGGGAGTACGGGATCTCTCAGATAGCCGAGGTCGCGGATGCCATCCGTGAAGGACTGAAGGCTACCGCGCGCACATACAGCGAGACCGACAGCGCAATTCAGCAGGCCCTCACCCAGGGAGCCGGCCGCGGCGGCTCGTCAGGCGGGAATGGTCTGCAGGCCACTCCCTTCGGATAGTTGAGACAACTTCTTTGGATGTAACGGGGGTAGTCAGGACGTGTCACTGTCAGAGCAGCTCTTCGGGTACGGCGGCGGGAACCCCTACGACAACAACGGGCAGTTCCCCGGCCTGCAGTTCAACCCCGCGCCAGGAACGCCACAGGCTGTCCAACATCTGGTTGACGACCTCGATCGTGCACACCGGAATCTCAAGAGCGCGCTTGAGATTCTGAATGGAATCGACAGTGGAGACAAATGGTCGGGCGAAGCAGCAGAGAAGTTCCGAGCCAAGACCCGGAGCCTGCCGAAGATGCTGGACGTGGCCACCGAATCTTTCGGGCTCGCCCATTACACGCTGAATAACTGGCATTCTCAGCTCGTCTACTTACAGACCAAGGCTCGCACACACGAGAGCGAGGCCAGGTCTGCACGCAAGCGGTTCGAGCGGGCCGAAAAGAACCCGAGCCTGCAACTCTTCCGAGACGGTGGTATCGGTCTCAAGCCGGATGAGGTCGAGCAGGCTCAGAACAGTTATCGAAAGGCCGCTGCCGAGCTGACCTCGGCCCGCTCCCACCTCGAGGCCATCATCGCGGATGCGGAGAAGGTCGGCACACAGCATGTGGAGCTCGCCGGCCGCGCTGCTAGCGCGCTGGCGAAGGCTGCTGAGCACGCTCCCGACAAGCCCGGCTTGTTCGACGACATCAAGCATGCGATGAAGAGCGTGGTTGACGGCATTGCCAAGATCGGACCCGAGATAGCGAAGTGGGCCATCAAACATGCCAACTCCATTGCCGCCATAGGCGATGTCTTCGCCGCGATCAGTACGATCACCGGCACAGTGGCACTTGCCTTCCCGCCCTCCGCGGTGATCTTGGCGCCTGCCTCTGGCATTACATCGGGTATTGCCTTGGGGCTGCACCTCACAGCGAGAGCGGCGGGAGGAGAGCAGGTCGTCAGCGATCGGACTCTCGCCGAGGACGGCTTGGGAGTCGTCTCCTTCGGCACAATGAAGGCAGCGGCGAGGATGGAGAAACTTGCGGAGGGTGCTGCTGCAGGCAGGATGCTGGACGGGGTCAGTGACAGCACGGGAAAAATATCGATTGGCATGACCGGATGGGACTGGTTCAAAGACCAAACCGGTCTTGGGTATTTCCTTCCCAAGAGCAAGACAGAGGCTGCTGTGATTGGTGGGTCCTTTTTCGTGGCCGGGCCAATGGGGCCACCCGTTCTCGAACTCAGCATGGCTTTCAAGCGTGCCTGGAACAAAGGCAGTGAGAAGGATTCTGCTGCACAGCACCAAGTAGCGGACTGAGGTAATGCAATGGGTATGGTTCTGCTGGTCCTGCTACTTGGCTCGGCGCTAGTGGCTGCTGTCCTGATTTCCGTCACTGCGTATCGGAACGGACTGCAGGCGCGTGAGCGGCGAAGGCGTGAGGAAATCTTGCGGTCCTTTGATGGGCGGCCAGATGTGATAATTCCTGCGAGTGGTGCCGGCATGTCCATCGCGGAAACGATTCGGGTGGCTCGTCGCCATGGCTATGAAATGTGGGGCTGGGAACCCGTACGGAGAAGCCCGCCCCGCTTGCGTTTCAGATTGCAGCCCCCACCTCAAGAGATGCCGACAGCCGCAGCCGCCCCGCATGCCCAGTCGCAGACCTCAGGAATTCCCGGGGTCGTCCCGCAGGCCTCCTCCAGGGACTTGCAGGAAATCCAAAGGGATGTCTACCGAGTGACCGGCCGGGCCACTGTCGTGCGACTGGCTGATTTTTGTGTGATATTTGGCGTGCTGGTGATGATAAAGGCCGTCAGCGATTACCGAGTGGGTAACTCCTATGTGCTGGAGGCAGCCATAGCGATCGCTTTGATCCTGGGATCCGTAGTGGGCGGTGTAGTCGGTCGTGTAGCTATGCGCAGGCAGAATGAACGGTTCAATAAGGAGGGCGGTGCTCGGTGAATATTTCTTTTGACATTCCGCCTGCATTTCGCGAACTGAAGCCAGGCATGAGTTCCGATGAGGTGAGAACGGAAGTTCGCGCACGTGTCATGGAGGAGGGACATTCCATTGCCGCGGTCATGGAGGACGATATCGCGCTGGAGCGCGAAAAGACTTCCTCCTTGCTCGCCGCGACAGGTGTCGTATATGCGGCCTCCTGCTTCGGGCAGTTGAATGGGGAATGGTCTACCGGGACGCTTACCATCGGGCTGCAGGAGCTTGAATACTCGGATCCGAGTGTGGCCGTACAGGGAATATGCAGAATCATGGCCGCGGAGCGCGGTCAAAGCGCGGAGATTGACACTCTTCGTTTGCCGTGCGGCGAGGCTGCTCTGGTCATTCAGCAGACCCCGGCCCTGCGCATGCCTGGAGAGCTGACGAAGTCGGGCACCGATATTCCTATCGATGTGGCGCAGCTCCAGGCCTTCATTCCCGTTCCGCGAGACGCCGTTCCTGGAGCGCAGAATCTGGTCACAGTGACGTTCAGTACCCCAACATTGGATCACTGGTCTGAGTACAGCGATATTATGGCCGACTTCCTGCGTAGTCTGCGCTTTTCTCCGGATGCATCCCAAGAAGCGAACGAGGAACCCCCACCTATGGTGATGGCCTCGCACATGCCTGCCGATGGGAGCGTCTCAGCGGTGTTCGGTTGACACCGTGAGTGTGGGAACGCGACGCCAACGACGAAGTAGTGGTGGCCGGGACACATGTGACCGCACACCTCAAAGGGAAGACTCTTCAAGAGGGGAACCATGTCGTATCCACCACCGCCCGGCGGGCCAGGCCCCGCTGCGGGAAGCGGCTATCCACAAGGGCAGCTGCCGCACATGCCCGTGCACTACCCGTCGCCTACGCCGCCTCCGGATGGTGCGAGCGGAAGTGGCTTCAAGAAGCTCGTTGTCGTAGCCGTCGTCCTGGCGGCGCTGTCCTTGCTGGGGCTCGGCGGCGTAGCAGGCGTCAACGCTCTCGTCGAGCAACCGCTTCCGAACGCGCAGGGTGCGGGAGAGGGCGGGGGTAAGCCCCTGATGGGTGACAGGGAGATATCTGCTCTCCTCGGTGATCGTACGAAGGCGTTGCACGGTGGCGATGAGGACGCTTACCTCGCAGCGTTCTCGGACGACGTCAAGAAGAAGCAACGCAAGGTCTTCAAGAACCTGCGGAAGGTTCCCTTCACCAAGGCCGAGTACGCGGCCCTCCAGGTGACCGGCGCCGGGAGCGACAGCTACGGCGACGGTGTCTCGCTCGCATTGGACGTCGCTTTCGTCCACCAGATCAAGGACGTGGACGTCGCACCTGTCGCCGAGTGGTACCGCTGGATCGTGACCAGGGAGTCGGAGAACTCCGATCCTGTGGTGACCAAGGTGAGCGGCTCGCCCAACGCCTGGGGCAAGGAAGAGTTCGTTTTCTACCCGGGCCCATGGGATGTCTACGACGACATGTATGTGAAGCGCCAGAAGCATTCGATCACCATCGCGGACAACAAGAACTCCGAGACGGTGAGCCGCTACACGCCGTACATAGAGAAGTCCGCCCAGGATGATCTGACGGCATGGAAGGCCAAGGCCCCGCAAGGCGTGAAGACGCCGCAGTCCTTCGTCGTGGTGGTCGAGCCCGATCGCAAGACGTACAACCGCATGTACACCAGCACGGTTGACGACACAGCGTGGGAGGCGGGGATGAGCGTTCCCATGCCTGCCTACACCAAGAATCGGGAGCAGGACGGCGGTCAGTACGGAGGGGCCCGTATCAAGATGTACGGCTCTGCCGACTACTTTGAACCCAAGCGTTGGAAAGACGGTGTTCCGCTGATCTCGCGCCACGAAATGGCGCACGCCCTGCTGGAGCCGCTCGACAATGGCGAGACCACGATCGGGACCGCCTTGACCGGCGAAGGGGCCCCTCGTACCTGGCTGGTCGAGGGTTTTGCCGATTACATGTCCATGAGGGACAGGCCGGCCGAGCGGCAGGCGCGCATCCGTGCCCGGCTCTCAGGCAAGTCGTTCGACGGCAAACTTCCGGCCAGCGGACCGGAGTTCGAGTCTCAGCGAGACGTCAGTGCGAACTACACACTCAGCCATCTTGTCGTCGAGTTCATCGCCAAGAAGGCTGGCGAAGACGGGATGTTCGCGTTCGCCGTGCAGCACTATCAGCATCCTCGGCAGCTGAACGCTCAACTGCAGAAGACGCTCGGCATGAGCCCGGCCGAGTTCGAGAAGGAATGGGCCTCGTACGTGAGGAGCGTCGTCAAGTGAGCGGGAGCTACGGTGTGCCGCGACCGGCAAACCCCTATGGGCAGCCAATGCCTCCTCAGCCCGCACCTGCCCATGCGCCTCCAGCGCCGCCTGTTCCTCCGCAGCAGCCACCGTCGGGAGCCCGCCGCCGGCCGTCCGTGGGCCAGATCATCATCCTGTCCATCGCCCTCCTAGTCCTGATCGGATCGGGCGGAGGCATGTGGTACTTGCTGACCAAACCGGCCTACGAAACGGTCTCTTGGGCCACCCCCGGATTCGTCAACAAGAACAAGGTGGACATCCCGCACCGGACGAGAAACGTATGGTTCCTCGACGGCGCAGTGATCCAGGCGCTGCCCGACGGCATCAACGCCTACGACTCCCTCAACGGGCGCCGGTTGTGGGGCACAGCCTTGCCCGGCAGCGGCAACGTCACGTGCACGGCATCCTCGGTATCGACCGGCGATGTGGCGGTCCTCGGCTATGGCGAGCCAGGACGCTGCGACCACGTCGCGGCCTATGACCTGCGCTCGGGCAAGGAGCTGTGGACCAAATCCTTCACTATGAAGAGCAATTCGGACTCCGTCGTCATCTCCCGCTCGGGGAGCGTTGTCGTCGTCGACTCGAACGCCGGCAACGCCCAGGCGTTCAGAGCGAGCGACGGCAAGCGTCCGTGGAACCCGGCGAGGGCCAGGACGAAGCAGTGCGCCGGGAGCGGCACGTACACGGGCGGCACCGCCTTGATCAGGATTCAGGAGTGCATGTCCGAGGATTACTCCGACGAGTGGGCACAGGTGTCACTCATTGACCCGGAGACAGGGCGGGCCACCTGGACGAGGCGCTTCGACGATGAGTCCATGGGCGATGTGAGCACGGTCTCCTCCTCTCCGGTCGTTCTCATGACACAGGACAAGGGCCTCATTGCGCTCGACGACAAGACGGGGAAGGTACGGAGCAAGTTCTCGCCCGGAATGCCCGCGGGCAATATGACTGGGGGCAGGTCGTACGGCGACGCGGACTCCTGGGCGGAGACCTCCACCTTCGGCAACACCTTTGTGATCTCGGGTTCGGACTCGGATCAGGGCGAGGTGGGCGTCGTGGCAGCGTACGACCTCGACAGCGGCAAGCAGCTCTGGAAACACAAAGAAGGTCAGCGGCACAAGTTCCTGCCTATTCAGGGCGCTGACGGCAAACGGATCCTCGTCTATGACGCCGACGGAGCCTCTGTTGGACCGCAGTTGCTGGAGTTCGACCGCAACAGCGGGAAGAAGCAGGTCCTTGTCCAATACCCGGACAAGGTCGACATGAGCCTGGGTGCAGGCTCACTGCCGTACTGGTACAAGAACCAACTCTTCGTCGCTTCCAAGCACTCCCAGGGCATCTTCCAGGACGAGGAGAGGCACGCGTTGGTAGCCCTGAAGACCAAGGCATAGGGCGGGGCTCTTGTTCCCCTCACCCAACGAAGGCTCGAGGGGAACAAGAGCGAGTGGGATACGGAGGACTCGGAGACGGTTAGTCTTCCTTTTGCCCAGGTGAAGGGCTGACGGTGTCGACGGTGGGGATGACTGGGAGACTCTTGGCCCGACTGCAGCCCAGTTCCTGTGCCATTTTCCGCATGATGGGGTAGACGACCGACAGCCGGGCTGATCGTTCCTGAGCCTCTGGCAAGTCAGTGGATGAGCTGTAGGCTGTCGACCAGAGGTAGAGTTTGTCGGTCTTGAAAGCCGGAACCTTGATCTTGCATTTGAGTGCCACAGATGAGGAGTCGTCGTCGGCGTAGGAGCCATCGGCCACATCGAAGAGGGTCAGCTTCTCGTCGTCGGTGTGCTTCCGGGGCGTACCATCCGCGATTTCCCAACTGAAGCTGACTATCAACTCGGCCGAATCCCCATCCAGCGTTCTCGCTTCGCACGCGCTGACGGCACGGGTACTGGATGTGTCAGCTCGATTAGTCGTGGTTCTGAGGATTTCTGCAGCTCCTTTCAATCCCGGCGATGAACCCTTGCTCAACTCTTCGGATTTCCTGTTGCCCAAGAGTGCGTTGAAGGATTTTCTTGCGTCCGCAGTGAGAGAATTTTCGCAGAAGCTCCTTGCTGTGGCATCAAGGTGAGATGCCGCAGAGGGCTGTGTATTGTCGGAGCAGCCAGTGACGAGTGCAGCCATGCTGGCGACTCCGAGCACCGTGACGAGCGCTTTGCGCTTTCCGCCCACTTTTAGTCCGCCTTGTACGGTTCTGTTTTGATTTTGTTGGTTTTCTCGTATCCGTTGCTGGCTGCTCTGATGAGTTCCCGATCGACGTTGGAGTCGTCGCCGATTCCGTTGGCCATTTTGTAAGCGTCGATCGGGGTGCTGACTCGGCCCTCGCCCGTGCTCCGGTACTTGCTCTCGGCGTCATTGACGTCGTCGCTCTTATTCATTTCATACTTCTTTGCCGCATCGTCCACCTCGTGTCCGACATGTGTCTCAACTGCCCCTCCGACAACTTCGGCGACGATGGGGACGGCTATCGCTGCTCCGGCGCCTCCTGTGAAAATCCCTACGCCCGTTCCAACCACTGAGCCGACTCCGTACTTGATCCAATCGGTCGATTTCGCCAGGTCCTCCTTTTGCTTCTCGACGTCCCCTGCTGCATCCGACCTGATCTGTTCCACACGAGAGGAATCCAGGAGCCCGTGGATCTCGGCGCTGTTGCCCACGGCGCTGATGGCACCTTGCGCATGCTGGGGGTATGCGGCCGCGGGTGAGTCCAAGACCCCGAGTGTGTATGCCTGCTGGGCTCGGGACATCGCAGCGTGTGTGTCTTCTTTCTGCCCCATCACGGTCAAGAACTTCCGGGACTCCTCACGGTCGATGGAGGCATGGGCCTGTCCCTTGGTGTCGTAGAGCGGATCCCGGTCATCCCCCCGCCGATCGCCGAAGTTCGAGTACCCGTTGTTCAGGTCGTCGATGTAGCCGGCGCCCACCTTGCTGATGCTGTCGCCGATCCCGAGGCGTTCGTGGAGAAGTTTGGGGTTTTCGCCGTAGGCCTGGATGACGCGTTCCGCGATGTCGGCGCCGTCAGAGGTGCGGTGGAAGGGGGGTACGGGTGCGCCGTGTGCGACCCCGAGGGTGGCTGACTCCAGGGCGTGGCCGAGGGAGTTGTGGCCGGCGGTCTTTTCGGGCTTGTCTCCGTAGACGGTGTCCGGGGGCCATTCGCGGGCGGGGGTGTCGTCGGAGCCGCCGACGAGGTAGTCGAAGTTCTCCTCGTCCTTGAAGAATTCGGCGGAGGCGGTGGCGTTGTGACCGAGGGCCTCCATGAAGCCGGTCATGGGGTCGTTGCCTTGGTCGTTCTTGCCGCCGCCGAGGTTCAGGTCGCTGCCGTAGACGCCGCTACGCCAGACCTGGTCGAGGCCGCCGTACTTCTCGGCCTGTTCCTTTTCGTGCTTGATGAGGCCCGTGCCGTAGTCGTTGAGGAAGGCATCGTCGTACTTGCCGTTGCGCATCAGGCTGCTCATGACCTGATAGCCGGAGGGACTGGACTGGGAGTGGTTGGCGACCGGGTCGGGGCCGAGTTCGAGCATCTCGGCCTTCCAGTCCTTCATGGCCTGGCTGTCGGACTGGGTGGCGGTGCCGAGGGTGTGGCCGAGGCTGACCTGGAGATCTTCGAGGATGTCCTTGCGGGGCCCGCTGAGCTGGCCGCCGGCCAAGGGACGGCCGGTCAGCTCGGCCCACAGCTGCAGTGACCCCTTCGCTTTCATGCCGATGGCGAACTTCTCTGCGAACTCCTTGTCGCCCTTGTTGTCCTTGAGGAGTTCGTTGAGCTGTTTCAGCTCGGTGTCCGACATCTTCGCGCCCTTCTTCGCGAGGTCGAGGGCGCGGATGGAATCGGCGGAGTCGAGGGAGGTGGCCAGGCCCTTGGAGTTGAAGTCCCCTCTGTCGCCACCCAGATTGCGCTTCAGGGCCCAGCAGGCGGTTTCATCGGCCTCGGCGGCTCGATGCAGAATCTTGGTGAGCCGGGCAGCGAGGGCATCGCACTGGTCCTGCTGTTTGCGGATCAGCTCTGCGCCGTCGGGGTCATGGACGGCGCCGGAGTCCTTGGACAGATCATGGCGCGGAGTGACCTTGCCGGTGGCGCTGACATGCAAGCCCTGCTTCTTCGCCTCTGCGCCGGCGACATGATGCAAGTCGGCCTTGGCGTCCTTCAGCTCGTCGTAGAGCGTCTTGAGGACTCCGTATACGGCCCTGGCCTCGGCTTCCGCATCGGCGTACTCCTGTTTGATCTGGCGTAACTGGAGGTCGGCATTGGCGGCGAAGAAGGCAGGCTCGGCCCATCCCGCGTCGCGAAAGGGGCGGTGCACATGGTCGGCGTAGTCGGCCTGGAGCTCCTTGAACTTCTGAGAGGTCTCCCGCCAGCGGTCTGCCGCGGTGCTCAGATTGGTGAGAGTGAGGTGGTACAGCTGCTCGTACGTCGGCATGGCCGATTCCCCGTTCTGTCCCGTTATTTCCGCGATCTCGCTACGGTGCGTACGCGACCGTACGGAAGCCTCAGCCGAAGGGGGAGCGCTCGGACTGGAGTCTCTGCATGCCTTGGGTGTTGGTGGTCTCCACCTGGCTGTAGTTCGTCCCCGTACGCTCCAGTTGGAATCCGAGACCGCTGACGCGCTTGACCAGCGAAGAGCACTGGCTCGACCAGGTCTCCGCGAGCGCCGAAAGGGCCTGGCCGAGCCCGCCGTGCCATTCGCCACCGCTGAAGTTCTTGGCCGCTGCGCTGGTTTCGTCGACCGGCTGCTGACCTGCGGACTGGGTCTTGCCGGCGAGCTGGCGGGCGCCGAGCCCCGCGCTCTGTAGCGAGCCCGGTTTCTCGATCTTGGTGCCGTTCATCGTTGCGATTCACCCCTGTTGTCGCACCCGGGAAGCTCCGGAACCGGTAAAGGCCCGCCCAGGTAATCGTCAAGGGAGCCTAAGGGGAGTGCTCGCGCCGTGTTCAGGGTTGCTGACGATTAGGTCAGATCTGGCGCATTCGCTGCAGGTGGTTGACGGCTGTACGGGGTGAGTGCGCACCCGGCACTCCAACGCGCGCGCCCCGCAACGGTGTTGAGACGGCGGGGTGCAATCGTGTTCGAGGTCGTTCCAGAACCATGCAGCCAACCCCAGCTGTCGCGACAAATGCCGCGCGGCGTCGTGCAGTGCTCCGAACGCATCCAGGACTTCCTCGGCCCGCTCCACGAATTCCGGCGGGGCAGGGGACCGGCGCGTTCCCCGAAGGCCTTGACCACAGCGCCGAATGCTTTGAGACTGTCGGTCGCCTTCGGTTCGCCGTTTTCCGCCCGCTCCTGGAAGCTCGTGCCCCTGCTGCCGGATGAAGAGGCAGGGAGAGGGCTTCATTTGGTGGATGCCCTTGCCGAGCGTTGGATGGTTGTCGACAGGCCCCCCGTCGGATAGGCCGTACATGCCGAACTCGATCTGCTGACAAGGGATCTGGAAGCCAGCGGCGCGTGAGGCGGTGGTGGTTCAGCGGGTGAGACATCTTCTGGGTGGGCCGGTCGTGTCCGTGGTGACAGCGGAAAATCGGCAGTGGGAGGACGAGAGAGGTGGCAGAGACTCGTGTCGGCGAGTGGTGATGTGGTGGACCGGCCCGAAGTTTTGGACATCCGGCAGGTTTTGAAGCGTAACTACCTTGAGTTGGGCAAACTGCTCGGCGTGCGGAGTGTCGTCATAGCGGTATTGGTCGCGGTGCCGGTGGTGCTGCGTGTGGTGGGTGTGCCGGATTCCTTCTTGCTGGTTTTGCCCATCGTTCCTGCAGGGTTTCTTGCCATCTTCACTGTGTATCGGGTCAGGTGCGGGGTGCGCCTCGTTCAATGTGGCAGGGTGTTGCGGCACTACCCGCTTGAGTTCCACACGCGTGTGGTCAGGAAGAGTGTGGAATGGACCGAATACGGCAATGTGTACACGATCCGGATTTCGATTCGTGGGCAGCACGGGGCGCCGTTGATGCTGGCCCTCAATGCAGCGGGGCGGCGTCGCTGGCCGGAGGGCACTGAGAACGGGGTGTGGGTTGCGGGTGATCTGCCGTTCGGGGGTGTGATGGTGGTGCCAGGTAGCAACGCGATGATGTTTTTGAATCCGGCGGACTGGGAGAAATTGGCCCCGAGGCGGGAGCAGGCCGGCGCCGAGCGCATCGCATTGGCCGAGCGGGCCGGGATTGCGCAGAGGAACTGGAAGAGGCTGCTGTTCGCGCGGGGCGGGTGACCCGCGCGCCGACAGGTGTTCAAGCTCTCTTTCGGCTCAGCCCTCGCACATCGGTCTGCTGATGTTGGCGGCTGTTTCGGCGGCGTCTGAGTGCGTCATGACGGTGACCAACGAGGTCAGAGGAATCATGAGTCCGGCGATGACGACGAAGAGGACGGCGAGGGAGCTCTGCCAGCCGGCGTTGGGGCCGGAACCGCGGCGTCGCGCCCGGCGGAAGAGCACGATGTGTGCGAGCAGCGCCAGGACGGCCGAGAGCAGCCCGCCGTAGGCAGTGGCGAAATGAGTCCACGGCACGGCTATATAGCGGCAGGCGGCCGACTGGTGGTGGAGGTGCTCGTTGGACAGCGAGAGCGTCGCGATGAAACAGGCGACGGAGGCTGCGGACAGCAACGGTACCGCGAGGACTGCGGTCCGCCATCTCTTTGATGGGCGAATCTGCCGTTCCGTGGGCCGGGTGGCTGCGTCGTCCACGGGTATCAGTACCAATCCGGGTGCGGGCGGACGATACGGAGTTTTTGTTGCCCTTCGGCTTTCTCGGTCGTGGGCAGTCGGCCTTCCAGACTGACGTTCTGGTATGGGTCCGAGTGCTGGGTGTACTTGATTTCGCCGTCCGGCATCACTGCCGTGACGATCGCCGCGTGGTGGGTGTTGCCGTGCTCGATGCTGTCGTTGGGGCCTTGCTGCTCGTAATAGACGATGTCGCCGGGCCTGGCCTGTGAAGGTGAGACCTCTTCGCCGCCGTGCTGGAGCATGAAGTTCTGCTGGTTTTCGGCTCCGGCCCAGGACTTGGAGTAGTACATCTTCTTGTCCCACCAGTCGTTGCCGATGCCGCTGGTGTGCCCCCAAGTGTCGTCTCCCCTGGCGCCCGCCCAGAAGTCGAGCTTCTTCTGCATACCCGCGTGGTCGAGTGCCTGGGAGACGAAGTTGGTGCAGTTGTTGCCGAAGTCGATCGAGTCCTCCTCATCCCAGTTGTCCAGGGCGTACTCGACCATCTTGACCCGGTCGAACTTCCCGTCCGTACCGCGCATTTCACGCTTGGCGGCCTCAGGAATCCCGTCCAGTCGCGTGATGGCCACCGGCTCGGCCCGCATCAGGTCGTGCTGCTGCTTCTCGCTCAGTCCGTTCCACCACGCCTGTACGGCCGCGGGGTTGGTGCCAGGCTTGGGTATGTCGGCGGCGAGCATGTCCATCTCGACGCGCGACGCCGTGTTCTGCTCCTTGAGCGCCTTGTCCGGGTCGTCGATTGTGGCGGCGCCGATGAGGCGGGTCAGCTCGGCCTTCGTCAGCTTGTCCGCCTCATTGGCCTGCCGCAGCGCCTGGTCGCGCAGGGCGACGATCTCGGTATAGGCCTGCTGCTTGTCCGCGCCTGCGCTCGGTGCGGGGCACTGAAGCGGTTGGCCGTTGTCGTCGAGGGCGAGGTCGTGGGCCCGTGCGATGTCGACGAGCTGGTGAGCCGTGCTCTGCGCGAGTTCGAGGCTGGTGTGCATGCCCTCCAGCACCATTTTGACGCTGAGTAGCAGGTCGTATGCCGATTCCAGCTGGTTCGCCAGCTTGACGAAATCGCCGGCCGCCGACTGGCCGACTTCGTCCGCCCAATTGTCGGCGAGTGGCTTGGCGCCCTGCTCTCGTACGTCGTGCGCCGCGTTGAGCGCGTACTTCGCCAGCGCCGCCCAGTCGTCGGCGGCGTCCTTCCACTTCCGGGGATGGGCGCTGATGAGATCCGAGTACGTGACCATGCTCAGTGCTTCCCCAGGTCCTTCATAGCCGCACGCAGTCGCGAGACGGCTTCTTGGTCGGCGGCGTCGTAACCATCCGCGGAATCCTGGAGCCGCTGTCCCAGATCGCCCATTTTCTTGGCGAGCTCGACCATGCGGTCTTCCCAGGTCTTGTGGCATGTGCCCAGGGCCTCGGCGGACTGCCAGCCGAAATGGCTGTCCGCGACGGCTTGGCTGCTGTCGAGTGCGTTGCGCATTCGCCGCTGAGTGTCGCCCGACAGTGCCTTCATGTCGTCGCCGGTGCCGCGCACCTTGGCCGTATTCACTCGTATATCGCTCACGGGAGCCCCCGTTCCCATTGTTGCCAGACTGCGGCGTGCGCATGACTGATGTGCCGTACACGCACATCCTAGGGGCGTGGAAGTGTGCCCACGCAAGAGGGGCATCGGGCAGGCGATTCCCGCTGAAAAGCGATCATGCCGGGGCGGGCCGCTACGAACCGACGGCTCGGGTGCGACCACCGTCTTTGGGCGGGACCGATGCGAGCGCTTGCTGCAGCGTTTGGGGCGCACGATCGCGATGGAGCGCTGCTGATGGCGGCGCCTCCGCTTCGTCGGCCATCCCATCAGTGGAGCTGTGCGTCTCCTCGGCAGACCCGGATATCGCGATTCCTCAAGGTGGCCCAACCGCAAGGGAGTTGAGGCGCAGTTCAACATCCTGCAGCACGGCCCGCTGGGTATGGAGGACGAAGGCTTCTCCGGTGCTGGACATCGCGCTGATCTGACGGATCCGGAAGAGCTGTGCGGAGCGGGCACGTCTCCCCGCACCCTCCAGAAGGCGACATATCCCTTTCAGGGGCGATGAGTTGATGTTCCTGGCGCAATTGCCTTCCCCGTACTTGTGGCCTCTAGAGTGTCGCGCGGCACTGCGCAGTTCTTCATTCGCCATTGGCTCGTCTCCAGTTGGCACGTATGGCGGATCGTGGTCTCTTACTGCCGCGGTTGCTCGGTGACTGAACGCATGATTCATCGCAGTGGAGGGCTCGTCGCCCTGCTGTGCCCTTGGCGACGTGAACACGGGAGGGCATGTGGGACAGGGGTACGACGTCGACAGTGCGGCCCTGCGGCGCTATGCGAACGCGGTGGACCGCGCGGCGGACCAGGTCGAGAAGATACGTAACCGTACGACCGGACTGGGCCTCTCGAGCGGAACGTTCGGAATGCTGGCCGAGTCCGAGAGTCTGAAGGCGGACTACGACAAGCAGTCGCACGAAGCCGTCAGCGACCTCAAGGACGTCAAGGAGTCGCTGAGCGGAATCGCCGACGGGGTGCGGGGGATTGCCAAGGCGTACGACAGCCGTGAGGACGAGCAGATACAGGCGCTCGGAGGTGGCGGGGCGTGAGTGCAGCGCTGGAGCGCGCCGGATTCAGTGTCGACTGGAGCAACCCCCTTGCGGGGGCGCTCGATTCGACGATCCGCGGTGCCATCAAGGAGCTCGGCCTCGACGACTATCTGGAAAAGGTCAGCGGGGACAACGAGCGGCTTCTCCACGTCGCGTCCGAGTGGCGCGCCGCTGCCCGCGACATGCAAGGGGTCGTCGACGACCTGCGCGCCGAACGCAAGACGCTCGATAGGGCCTGGAGCGGCCCGGCGGCCACTGCTTTCGGCGGCATGATGACCGAATTCGAGGAGGCCCTGCACGGCGAGGCCGAGGACATGAAAACGGTCGCGGAACTTCTCGAAACGGCAGCGGAGGCGTGCGCCGAGGCCGAGAAGCTGATGGTCGAGCTGATCGTTGAGATCGTGGAGGCGCTGCTCGCTGCCGCGGCGACGGCGGCGATTGTCGCGCTTCTCACCGCGGGTGTCGGGGCTGCCATCGGCCCGCTCATAGCTGCCGCGGGAACCGCGCACCGCGTCCTGAAGGCCGTACGCATCACCGCCAAGCTGGCCGACAAACTGAAGGACTTGGCGGAGCGCTTGCGCGCATCGCAGCGGCTGCGCAGGCTGCGCACCAAGGCCAAGGCGGCCTGGCGGCACAAGGAGACCCGGAAGAAAATCAAGGGTCTGGTCAAGCGGCCGGTCAAGAAGGCGTTGGGCGCGAAGATGATTGGCGCCGGTATTGACGCGGCTCCGGTGGGCGGAAGCGTCATCGAGCACCACACCGGTGTCGACGTCGGCGCGAAGATGGAGCAGTGGGGCAACAAAGGCGAGAAGGTCATCCACGACACCACCGGTCTCGACTGGGTTCGCGTCGGTGGTGAGAAGTGGGATCTGGAGCACCAGAGCGACGGAAAGGAGCCCGGCTCGCAGACCGAGCAGCAGAAGCGGTACGCACAGCGGCCCGAACCGCAGAGCTTCAAGGAGCGTGTGGCACAGTCCGTTCCGCACGGTGCGAAGTCGGTGCGGGAGGTCTTCGGATGAGCTTGCGAGTCGCCTACGGGCGTATTCCGTACGGGGAGGCCCGCGAACGGGCCGGCGAGGCGGTTCCTGCCGGTGAGCGTCTTGTGCAGAGCGAGGTCGTACTGCCCGGAGTGCGAATGAAACGGCCTGCACTGCGGCGGCGGCCCAAAGTCATGGCGGGGCGGCGGCTGCCCGGAGACCGCTGGGAGGGGACGAAGCGGATCTTCTGGAAGGTCTACGACATCGTCGATTGGATTCCCGATCCCTTCGGCCGGCAGCGGAAGAAGGGAAAGCCGCTCAGCGGCGGCTGGGGGAGCCTGGCGGGTCAGCTCGCGGCGGCAATATGGCCACGCGTACCGACCACCGACGCGCTGGTTCTCCTTCAACTCACCGACCGGCGCCTGCACGTCACCTATGTCCAGCGGGGGAGGCGCCGCGGCGTACTGGGCGTGGTCGAGGCCGGGTGGAGTACGGCGGCCGGCCAGGTGGCCTGGATCAGGCATCGCACTGACATCGACGCCGATACGTACGAGCTCGGATTCGTCGATGACTCATGGGTACGCGTCGCGCTGCCCAGCCAGCACGCGTCCTCTTTCGTGGAGTGTTTCCCGCGAGGCCGCCAGGGCGCGTGAAAGTTGCCCCGGTGCGCCCCGAAACCCGCGGACGATGCGCCGGGATCGGCGCGACGGTGAGCGATTACGATTTCGGCTCATGAGTGCAGCTGACGATGACCAGCTCGGATCCGAGTCGCGTACGGGCCCGACACCGCGGCAGGCGCGGCGGATACGGATAGCCGCGGCGGCCGTGCTGATGGCCGTGATGGCGGTGGTGCTGGTCATACGTCTGGCGAGCCGGACGTCCGTGTTGGTGGTGGGGGTGTACGGGGCCGCGCTCGTCCTGTGCGGAATCGTGATCGAGTTGAGCCGGCACGGCCGAACGCGGCTGGGTACGTGGATTCTGGCCGCGGGCCTGGCGGCAGCCCTCGCGGCGGACTGGCTTCTGCTGCCCTGACGGGACGGCCGCGACGGCCTTCGTATTGATCGTCACGGCGTCAACACGCAATCCACACAATTCCATTGTGGTGGTCGCGATGCGCTCACCGCATCGTCCCGAAGCTGTCATAGGTGCCGTGCCGATGGTGGTCCGGGAGGGCCTTGGGCATGTGCTAGACCTGAGGGTTCAATTACCAACGGGGAGAGGGCACATGTCCGACGAAATGCGGGTCGATACCGGCGAATTGCGGAAACTCGGCGCGATATTCGCGACATACGCGCAGGAGCTGGACGGGCAACTCGACGCATTCCGACGTCGTACGGACAGTGGTGCGCAGCCTTTGCCGTACGCCGATCTCGCCGAGCGAATGGAGCTGGTGATCGGCCAACTACGGCAGAAACTTGATGAAATCGGGCACGGAATGCACGACAACGCACGGCGCACTGCCGCCGCGGACGACGAGACGGCGGCCGAGATGATGCGGGGTGTCCTGTGACGGGGGATGCGACGGGGGAGCGGAAGGCGCACCGCCCGGAGGCGCTGCTGGACGCCGCGGCCGGCTGGCGGGACATGGGCAAGCACCTGGAGAGCGCGATCGGCGACCTCGACCGGCAGGTGGGCCGGGCGCGCGAGACGCACTGGCAGGGCGACGACGCCGAGGCGTTCGGCCAGGACTGGCACCGCCTCAAGCGCAAGATCGACGATGTACTGCCCGTATTCGAACTGGCGGCGGCGGGGCTGGAGGAGCAGGCCGCCGACGCGGACACTGCCACGGGTCTGCACGGTGGTGCGGAGGGGGCGAGTGGGGCCGACGGCGATACGGGTCAGGGCAGCGGCGGCGGCAGGAGCAGCAGCGGTACGGGCCACGAGGCGATGTACGCGCTGATGGCCTTGGGCCAGGTCAGCAACGCGCTGGGCGCCACCTTCGGCGGGCGTGGCGGCCGAGGCAGAGGGAGACGCGGCGGCCCGCAGGCGACTCAGATCTGGGATACGCCGAGCGCGCCCGCCGGTCCGGATCCGTTCGGTCTCCCCGCCGCCGAGAAGCGGTCGGCGGAGAAGGCGCGCGGCGGCGAGGCCGTGGCCAAGGGCGAGCGCGTACCCGGCAAGGACGCCGACAGGGCCAAGGGCGCGGACGGAATCAAGGAAGCGGACAGCTCGAAGGGCTCCGAGCGCGCAGAAACCAGAGACAGCAAGCGCGAGGGCACCGGGGACGCCAAGGGCAAGGGGCCCGAGGCGAAGGGCCAGGCGCGGCAGGGGCAACAGGAGCAGCAAGAAGACTCCGCCACCGACAATCCCACCAACAGCAAGCCCAAGAGCAACAAGCCCGACACCACCCGTCACGGCGCTCTCGGCTGACTCCTGCTCCCACTCCCGCCCGCGAACACCGAAGCGGCGGTGCCCCTCCCAAGGATCCCAGGGATCTCAAGGAGAAGCACCGCCGCAGTCGTCGTCAGATTCGCAGGAGGGAAAAGCGGGTCACCCCTTGGGCGGCAGCCACCCCGTCTGCACCAGCTGCGTCCCCTTCTTGCGGGTGACGAACTGGCCGCGGCCCGGAGTGAGCGGCATCGCCTTCAGGTTGCCCATCAGCGGGCCCTCGCCCGGGTCGCCGGAGAGGATGATGCCCTGCGCGCCCAGTTCCTTCGTACGCTGCATGACCGGCTCGAAGGAGGTGCGGCCCGCACCCGACGAGGACCGCGCGATGATCAGGCGCAGGCCCAGGTCGCGCGCGAACGGCAGGTACTCCAGCAGCGGCATCAGCGGGTTGCCGCTGCCGGCCGCGACCAGGTCGTAGTCGTCGACGATGATGAACGCGTCCGGCAGGTCGTACCAACTGCGGTTGCGCAGCTGCTCCGGCGTGACGTCCGGGCCCGGCATACGGCGCCCGAGCGACCCGGCCAGACCGCCGATGACCTCCTCCAGCTGCGGACCCGCCGCGCAGTACTTGTAGAGATGGCTCTCCGGAATCTCCCCAAGATGTGCACGCCGGTAGTCGGAGACGACCATGAGCGCCTTCTCCGCCGGGTACCGCTCCGCGATCTGCTTGGCGATCAGGCGCAGCAGCGAGGACTTGCCGGACTCGCTGTCACCGAAGATGACCAGCAGCGGGTCGTTCTCGAAGTCGATGAACGCCGGCGCCAGCGTCGTCTCGTCGACACCGATGGCGATGCCGTGCTGCGGGTAGTCGCCGCCCTTGGGCAGCTCGTTGACGTGCAGCACCGTCGGCAGCATCCGTACCTGCGGGGCCGGCGGGCCCTGCCAGTGCTCCTTGACCGTGGCCACCAGGTGGGCCATGCCCTCGCCGAGGCTGGAGGCGTCGCTGGAGCCGTCGATGCGCGGCAGCGCCGAGAGGTAGTCCAGCTTCTCGGAGGACAGACCGCGGCCCGGCTTGCCGAGCGGCACGTTCTCCGCGCGCTTGCGGTCGAACTCCGACTCCATCGGGTCGCCGAGCCGCAGCTCGACGCGGTTGAGCAGCAGGTCGCGCAGGGCGGGGCGTACCTCGGTGTAGCGCGAGGCGCCGATGATCAGGTGGACACCGAAGCCGAGACCGCGGCCCGCGATGTCCAGTATCACCGGGTCGAGCTGCTCGTAGTCGGTCTTGAAGGTCTGCCAGCCGTCGATGATGAGGAAGACATCGCCCCACTTCTGGTCCGGGTACTGCCCGGCCGCCCGGCGCTGCCGGTAGGTGTTGATGGAGTCGATGCTGTTCGCGCGGAAGAACTCCTCGCGCTCGTTGAGGATTCCCAGGACCTCGGCGACCGTACGGCGCACCTTCTCGGCGTCCAGTCGGGAGGCGACCCCGCCCACGTGCGGCAGGTCGCTGAAGGCGAGCATGCCGCCGCCACCGAAGTCCAGGCAGTAGAACTGCACTTCGGCCGGGGTGTGGGTGAGCGCGAAGGACGCCATCGTCGAGCGCAGCAGCGTCGACTTTCCGGACTGCGGGCCACCGACGAACAGGCCGTGACCGGCCGAGCCGGAGAAGTCCTGGTACATGACGTCGCGGCGCTGTTCGAAGGGCTTGTCCACGATCGCGACGGGCACCACCAGCTTGCCGATGGCGGTGTACTCCGCGGCGTGCACCCCGCGCTCCGGGGTGACCGACAGCGGAGGCAGCAGCCGGTCCATGGAGGGCGACTCCTCCAGCGGCGGCAGCCACACCTGGTGGGCGGGCGGGCCCTGCCCCGCCATCCGCTGCACGATCACGTCCAGCACGGTGTCGGCCAGCGCGTCGTCCTGCTGCGGAACCGCCTGTACGGGCTCGGGCTCCTCGATGATGTGCCGCGCGACCGGCGCCGCGGTGAAGGGCACCGGCAGGCGCCGGGTACGGCTTCCGCCACCGCCGCCGCCGTCCCCGTCGGGCCGGTAGACACCCGAGACGTACGCGGCCTTGAACTGCACCATCGTCTCGGTGTCGTACTTCAGGATGCCCGCGCCGGGGACGTTGGGCAGGTGGTACGCGTCCGGCACACCGATCGCGGTACGCGACTCCGCGGCCGAGAACGTACGCAGACCGATCCGGTACGAAAGGAACGTGTCCAGACCGCGCAGCTTGCCCTCTTCCAGGCGCTGCGAGGCGAGCAGCATGTGCACACCCAGCGAACGGCCGATACGGCCGATCTGGATGAACATGTCGATGAAATCCGGCTTGGCGGTGAGGAGTTCGGAGAACTCGTCCAGCACCATCACCAGCGAGGCCATCGGCTCCAGCGGAGCACCGGCGGCGCGCGCCTTCTCGTAGTCGGTGATGTTGGCGTAGTTGCCCGCCGAGCGCAGCAGCTCCTGACGGCGCTGGAGCTCACCGGTGATCGAGTCACGCATGCGGTCGACCATGGTGAGGTCGTCCGCGAGGTTGGTGATGACCGCCGCGACATGCGGCATGTCGGACATACCGGTGAAGGTGGCGCCACCCTTGAAGTCCGCGAGGATGAAGTTCAGCGTCTCCGAGGAGTGGGTGACGGCCAGGCCCAGTACGAGCGTGCGCAGCAGCTCCGACTTACCGGAACCGGTCGCACCGACGCACAGGCCGTGCGGGCCCATGCCCTCCTGGGAGGCCTCCTTGATGTCCAGCATGATCGGCTGGCCGTCCTGGCCCACACCGATCGGTACCCGCAGCCGCTCGTGCAGCGTGCGCGGCCGCCAGGTGCGCGAGACGTCCACCGAGCCGGCGTCGCCGATGCTCATCAGGTCGGTGAAGTCCAGGTTGGCCAGCAGCGGCTCGTCGCCGTCGGCGGTGCCCGCGCGCAGCGGCGCCAGCTGCCGGGCCAGCGCCTCGGCCTCGACCTCGGACATCACATCGGGGGTGCCGGTGTAGACCGAGCCGTTCGCCGACTCCAGTACGAGCTTGTCGGGGCGTACCTGCACCGCCAGCGAGCTGCGCAGCTCGTCCAGCTCGCCGGGCACGATCTCGATGATGGTGACGCCCTGCAGACCCTCGGCGCCCGCGATCACCGAATCCACCGGTACGGAACCGCCGTCCAGCACGATGACCAGGTGCGGGGTGTCCGCCACCGGCGGGCCCTGCGGGTTGAACCGCCCGCGCCCGTCCAGCGCGTCCGCCAGCATCTCCTCGACCTCGCCGAGGTCCTGCACGATCAGGCGGCGGGTGCCGGCGCCGTCCAGGGTCTTGTCCTGGGAGTGCGGCAGCCACTTCACCCACTCCCACTCCGCCATCGCGCCCGGCGCGGCCACGACCGCGATCTTCAGGTCCTCGGGGGAGTGCAGGGTGCACAACTGGCCGATGATGGCGCGCGATTCGCCGTAGACGGTGTCGGTGTCCCCGGAGACCGTCAGGTGGTAGAAGGCGCGCAGCGAGACCGCCAGCGGCAGGTTCTGCAGATAGCCGTGTGCGTCCAGGAACTGCTTCATCGCGTGCGCGGTCAGCGGCTCCAGCTCGTCCACCGGTGCCGTCTCGGGCGCCTTCAGGGGAGTGGCCAGCTGCTGCGGGCCGAGCCCGAGGCGCACCTGCGCGAAGTCCGCGTCGGAGGAACGCCGTTCCCAGATGCGCTTGCCCTCGGCGACCACGGCCCACAACTGGGACGGATCGGGGTGCAGATAAAGCTGGGAATCACGCTGTTTGCGCGCGGTACGGCGTACCTCATTGCGCTTCTGCGCAAGGTACTTGAGGTAGTCCTGGCGCTCTTGGGACATTTGTCCGGCAGGACCCTGTCGGGCCCGCACGATCTGCGCTACCACCATGGCCACGGTGGACAACGCCATCATCGCACCCATGATCTTCATCATCGGGTTCATGCCCGGCATGAAGAAGAACGCCGCGGAGGAACCCATGCCCAGCATGGGCAACAGGTTCATCAGCATGTTGTTGTCGCCCTCGCGGGGCAATTCCGGTGGTGCCTCCAGCGTCACCTCCTCAATGGGCACTTCGGGTGGCAAGGCCCGAGGCGGGCGCTTGACGATCGTGACGCTCACCGAGACATCAGTCCTTCACGCGATTCGCAGTTTGGACCGCCCCCGTCTTGACGGCCCCCCGGCCAAGTCATTAGCTCAGCGCGGAGGCGATCCTACTGACCGCAGTCAAGCCTTGGGGTGGGTGGGGCGTAAGACTAAATGGGCGGTACGCTGACGCCCCACCGCGCGCAGCCGCTTTTTATCAACAGAAGCGCAGCGCAGTTTCCGGACACTTTTCGGACACTTCAGCAAAGATGCGCAAACAAACCACCGGACGAGGGGGAACCGCCAGGTGAGCACGACCGCAGGCACTGGCTTCTGCCGGGTCACAGTCGTCGCGCCGGACGCACGGATCGACGTGGCACTGCCCGAAGATGTCGCGATTATCGACATCTATCCGGAGATCCTGCAGCTCTCCGGTCAGTCTCAGGCCGAAGGGGCACCCACCGGTTATCACCTGGTGTCCCGGGACGGCACTGTTCTGGATTCGGGACGCTCGCTGGCCGAACAGCAGGTACGCGACGGCGACCTCATTCTGCTGCGCCCGTTCGCCGAATCGCTGCCCTCCGCGGTCTTCGACGACGTCTCCGACGCCGTCGCCTCCGCGGTCAAGCGCAGCCGCCACCGGTGGAACGACACCATGATGAACGGCGTCGGTCTCGCCGCCGGCATGGTGCTGCTGACGATGATGGCCTTCGCTCTGTGGTTCTCGAACCCGATGGACCGGGACATGCACCGCCTCCCGGGCATCATCGCGGGCGTCGTCGGCATCCTGCTGGTCACGCTCGCCGGCGTACGCGCCCGTATCTACAACGACCACGGGTCCTCCATCGCGCTGGGCCTGGCCGCGCTGCCGCACCTGCTGATCGCCGGATCCGGCATCTTCCCCACCGACCCGGGCGAGCAGCCCGGCCGGCTGCACTTCCTGGTCGGCTGTGTCGTCGTACTGATCGCGTCCATCCTGCTGGTGGCCCTGCTGCCGCGCGGTGACGCCCCCTTCGTCGCGGCGTCCTTCCTGTCCGCCGTCGGCACCCTCGCCGCCTTCGCCTCGGTCCTGACCGACGCCCCGGCAAGCGAGGTCGCCGCCGTCACCGCCGTCGTCGCGGTGGCCGTCGTCGCCTGGCTGCCCGCGCTGTCCGCCCGCTTCGCGCGGCTGCCCATCGGCTACCGCTCCCCGGACCAGATTGCCCGCGGCCGCGACTTCGACTCCGATGAGTCCGCCTCCAACGAGTGGGAGTCGGTGGACTTCGTCCGCATCGGCAACCAGGCCAAGCGCGGCCACGAGCTGCTCCTGGGCCTGGTCGCGGGCTGCTCGGCCCTGGTCGTCGGCTCGGCCGGTGTGGTCCTGGGCTTCTCCGACAACTGGTGGGCCCAGCTCCTGGCGCTGGCCGCCGGCATCACGCTCATGCTGCGCGCCCGCCTCTTCGACTACACCTCGCAGGTCGCCTGCCTGCTGGTCGCCGGTGTCCTCACGATCGTGCTGCTGATCCTGGGCATCGTGCTCAACCCGCCGTCGGAGATCTTCAAGGAGCTCCTGCTGCACCAGAACAGCGGCCCGCTCAACATCCGCACCATCTGGTTCGCCGGCGCCGTCGCGATCGCCGCCGGAATCTTCGTGGCGATCGGCCTGATCGTCCCGCGCAAGGGCGTCACCCCCTCCTGGGGCCGCCTCTTCGACCTCTTCGACGGTGTGGTGCTGCTCTCCCTGGTGCCGCTGTGCCTGGGCGTACTGGACGTGTACTCCGCGGTGCGCAGCATCACCAGTTAGCGCCGCCCCCGCTCCCGTCCACGGCCCCCCGACCGCCCGGTCGGGGGGCCGTCGGCAACTGGTACGCTGTGTGACGGCCCTGTTGAGTCATCCAAGCTATCCCTGTGAAGCAGACCAGGGACGCTCGACGGGCAACCACACCACTGAGGAGTACCGCGTGTCTCTCGACGCCGCTACGAAGAAGCAGATCATGGCCGAGTTCGGCACCAAGGAGGGCGACACCGGCTCCCCCGAGGTCCAGGTCGCGCTGCTTTCCCGCCGCATCTCGGACCTGACCGAGCACCTCAAGACCCACAAGCACGACCACCACTCCCGCCGTGGCCTGCTGCTCCTGGTCGGCCAGCGCCGCCGCCTGCTGCAGTACCTGGCGAAGAAGGACATCACGCGCTTCCGTGCGCTGGTCGAGCGCCTCGGCATCCGCCGCGGTGCTGCGGGCGCCAAGTAAGACGCTGCTGAGGGAGCGGTTCCCACGCCGGGGGCCGCTCCCTTTGCCGTACGCGCCGTACACGGGCGCGGCAGGGACCTGACGCTTGTGCCACCCCCTGGTGGACAGAAGCTTTGTAGTCTGGTCCCACAACGCCATAGCGACAACCGAATAACGTACGAGGTGGGGCGCCCATTCGCCGCCGGTCCTCGGTAGTGGCCCCCGGAAGAGCCGCTGACCTGCGGGTCACCACTCCGGGTGCTTCGATCGAAGACCGGCCCGCACCCCGGCGCTCCACCCAAGACGGTCCGCCGCAACACGTGCAGCGGACGCAGACGAGGAGATATTCCTGGTGGAGAACGAGACCCACTACGCCGAGGCCGTCATCGACAACGGCTCCTTCGGCACCCGTACCATCCGCTTCGAGACGGGCCGCCTGGCCAAGCAGGCCGCCGGCTCCGCCGTTGCGTACCTGGACGACGACACCATGGTGCTGTCGGCCACCACCGCTTCCAAGAACCCGAAGGACCAGCTGGACTTCTTCCCGCTGACCGTCGACGTCGAGGAGCGGATGTACGCGGCCGGGAAGATCCCCGGCTCCTTCTTCCGCCGTGAGGGCCGGCCCTCCGAGGACGCGATCCTCACCTGCCGCCTGATCGACCGGCCGCTGCGCCCCTCCTTCAAGAAGGGCCTGCGCAACGAGATCCAGATCGTCGAGACGATCATGGCGCTCAACCCCGACCACCTCTACGACGTGGTCGCCATCAACGCCGCCTCCTGCTCCACGCAGCTGGCCGGCCTGCCCTTCTCCGGCCCGATCGGCGGCACCCGTGTCGCGCTGATCAACGGCCAGTGGGTCGCCTTCCCGACGCACACCGAGCTCGAGGACGCCGTCTTCGACATGGTGGTCGCCGGCCGCGTCCTCCCGGACGGCGATGTCGCGATCATGATGGTCGAGGCCGAGGCCACCGAGAAGACCATCGAGTTGGTCAAGGGCGGCGCCGAGGCGCCGACCGAGGAGGTCGTCGCCGCCGGTCTCGAGGCCGCCAAGCCCTTCATCAAGGTGCTGTGCAAGGCCCAGTCGGACCTGGCCGCCAAGGCTGCCAAGCCGACCGGCGAGTTCCCGATCTTCCTCGACTACCAGGACGACGTCCTGGAGGCGCTGACCGCCGCCGTCAAGGACGAGCTGGCCCAGGCGCTGACCATCGCGGGCAAGCAGGAGCGCGAGGCCGAGCTGGACCGCGTCAAGGGTCTTGCCGCCGAGAAGCTGCTCCCGCAGTTCGAGGGCCGCGAGAAGGAGATCTCCGCGGCGTACCGCTCGCTGACCAAGACCCTGGTCCGTGAGCGCGTCATCAAGGAGAAGGTCCGCATCGACGGCCGTGGCGTGACGGACATCCGTACGCTCGCCGCCGAGGTCGAGGCCATCCCGCGGGTGCACGGCTCGGCGCTGTTCGAGCGTGGCGAGACCCAGATCCTGGGCGTCACCACCCTGAACATGCTCCGCATGGAGCAGCAGCTGGACACCCTTTCCCCGGTGACCCGCAAGCGCTACATGCACAACTACAACTTCCCGCCGTACTCCACCGGTGAGACCGGCCGCGTGGGCTCGCCCAAGCGCCGCGAGATCGGCCACGGCGCGCTCGCCGAGCGCGCTCTGACGCCGGTGCTGCCGACGCGCGAGGAGTTCCCCTACGCGATCCGCCAGGTCTCCGAGGCGCTGGGCTCCAACGGCTCCACCTCCATGGGCTCGGTCTGCGCCTCCACCATGTCGCTGCTGAACGCCGGTGTGCCCCTGAAGGCCGCCGTCGCCGGTATCGCCATGGGCCTGATCTCCCAGGAGATCGACGGCGAGACCCACTACGTCACCCTCACCGACATCCTCGGTGCGGAGGACGCCTTCGGCGACATGGACTTCAAGGTCGCCGGTACGAAGCAGTTCGTCACCGCGCTGCAGCTCGACACCAAGCTCGACGGCATCCCCGCCTCGGTCCTGGCCGCCGCGCTGAAGCAGGCCCGTGACGCGCGTCTGCACATCCTGGACGTGATGAACGAGGCGATCGACGTTCCGGACGAGATGTCCCCGAACGCGCCGCGCATCATCACCGTCAAGATCCCGGTGGACAAGATCGGTGAGGTCATCGGCCCCAAGGGCAAGATGATCAACCAGATCCAGGAGGACACCGGCGCCGACATCACGATCGAGGACGACGGCACCATCTACATCGGTGCCGCCGACGGCCCGGCCGCCGAGGCCGCCCGCGCCACGATCAACGGCATCGCCAACCCGACCATGCCGGAGGTCGGCGAGCGCTACCTGGGTACGGTCGTCAAGACCACCACCTTCGGTGCGTTCGTCTCCCTGCTCCCGGGCAAGGACGGCCTGCTGCACATCTCGCAGATCCGCAAGCTCGCCGGTGGCAAGCGCGTGGAGAACGTCGAGGACGTGCTCGCGGTGGGCGCCAAGGTCCAGGTCGAGATCGCCGAGATCGACCAGCGCGGCAAGCTCTCCCTGACCCCGGTCATCGAGGGTGAAGAGGGCGACGCCGACAAGGCCGACAAGAAGGACGACGCCGCCAAGTGACGTCCCGTAGCTCACAGGCGACGGCCCGCACCTCTTCGGAGGGGCGGGCCGTCGCCCGTACCCAAACGCTTCTCAAGGGCGTGGGCGGCGCCGGGACGGTGCGCAAGACCACCCTCCCCGGCGGTCTGCGCATCGTCACCGAGACCCTGCCCTCCGTACGCTCCGTCACCTTCGGCATCTGGGCCCACGTCGGCTCGCGCGATGAGACGCCGTCCCTGAACGGCGCCACGCACTACTTGGAGCACCTGCTCTTCAAGGGCACCAAGAAGCGCTCCGCGCTGGACATCTCCGCCGCCATCGACGCGGTCGGCGGCGAGATGAACGCCTTCACCGCCAAGGAGTACACGTGCTACTACGCACGTGTGCTGGACTCCGACCTCCCACTCGCCATCGACGTGGTCTGCGACATGCTGACCGGCTCGACCATCGAGCCGGAGGACGTGGACGCCGAGCGCGGCGTGATCCTCGAAGAGATCGCGATGACCGAGGACGACCCGGGCGACTGTGTGCACGACCTGTTCGCGCACACCATGCTCGGCGACACCCCCCTCGGCCGCCCGGTCCTGGGCACGGTCGACACGGTCAACGCCCTCACCCCCGACCGCATCCGCCGCTTCTACAAGAAGCACTACGACCCCACCCACCTGGTCGTCGCCGCCGCGGGCAATGTCGACCACGCCAAGGTCGTCCGCATGGTCCGCGCCGCCTTCGACAAGGCCGGTGCGCTGACCCGTACGGACGCCACCCCCATCGCCCCGCGCGAGGGCTCCCGTACGATCCGCACGGCGGGCCGCGTCGAACTGCTCAGCCGCAAGACCGAGCAGGCCCACATCGTCCTCGGCATGCCGGGCATGGCCCGCACCGACGACCGCCGCTGGACCATGGGCGTACTGAACGCGGCGCTCGGCGGCGGCATGAGCTCCCGCCTCTTCCAGGAGGTACGGGAAAAGCGCGGCCTGGCCTACAGCGTGTACTCCTACACCTCCGGCTACGCCGACTGCGGGCTCTTCGGCGTCTACGCCGGCTGCCGCCCCAGCCAGGTCCACGACGTGCTCAAGATCTGCCGCGACCAGCTCGACCAGGTCGCCGAGCACGGCCTGACCGACGACGAGATCCGCCGGGCCATCGGCCAGCTGCGCGGCTCCACCGTCCTGGGCCTGGAGGACACCGGTGCGCTGATGAACCGCATCGGCAAGAGCGAGCTGTGCTGGGGCGAGCAGATGTCGGTGGACGACATGCTCGCCCGGATAGCTGCGGTCACCCCGGACGAGGTGCGCGAGCTGGCCCGGGATGTACTGGGACAGCGACCCTCGCTGTCCGTGATCGGGCCGCTCAAGGACCGGCAGGCCGCCCGCCTGCACGAAGCCGTCGCCTAACCCACGAAGGATCGAGCACGATGAGCAAGCTGCGCGTGGCCGTCATCGGCGCCAAGGGCCGCATCGGCTCCGAGGCCGTACGGGCCGTCGAAGCCGCCAAGGACATGGAGCTGGTGGCTGCACTGGGCCGGGGCGACAAGCTGGACGTACTGACCGAGGCGGGAGCCCAGGTCGCGGTCGAGCTGACGCACCCCGACTCGGTCATGGACAACCTCGAGTTCTGTGTACGCAACGGCATCCACGGCGTCGTCGGCACCACCGGATGGACCGAGGACCGCCTCGCGCAGCTGCGCTCCTGGCTGGAGGCCAGTCCGGAGACGGGCGTGCTCATCGCGCCGAACTTCTCCATCGGCGCGGTGCTGACCATGCGCTTCGCCCAGCAGGCGGCCCGTTTCTTCGAGTCCGTCGAGGTCATCGAGCTGCACCACCCGAACAAGGCCGACGCGCCCTCGGGCACCGCGGCCCGTACGGCCCAGCTGATCGCCGCCGCCAGGCAGAAGGCCGGCTGCGCGCCGCAGCCGGACGCCACCAGCACCGCGCTGGACGGCGCCCGCGGCGCGGACGTGGACGGCATCCCCGTGCACTCCGTCAGGCTGCGCGGCCTGCTGGCTCACCAGGAGGTCCTGCTCGGCGGCGAGGGGGAGACCCTCACCGTCCGCCACGACTCCCTGCACCACAGCAGCTTCATGCCGGGCATCCTGCTCGGCGCCCGCCGTGTGGTGGACAGCCCGGGCCTGACCTTCGGGCTGGAACACTTCCTGGACCTGGACTGACCGCCGTGCGCGCAAAGATCACTTACTTCGCCCTCGCGGCGGTCCTGGTCGTCTACTTCGTCCTGGTCGGCTCGCGCGGTGTGCTGCTCATCCAGCAGGGCACCGTGATCACCGTCGCCTTCGGAGCGGCCGTCCTGGTCCTGCCGTTCATCGGCATCTGGTTCCTGTGGCAGACCACCCAGTTCGCCCGTAAGGCGGGCAGGCTGGCGCGTGAGCTGGAGGACGAGGGCGGGCTGCCGGTGGACGAGCTGAAGCGCACACCCAGCGGCCGTATCGACCGGGAGTCCGCCGACGAGGTCTTCGCCAGGCGGCGGGCCGAGACCGAGGAGCGCCCGCAGGACTGGCGTACGTGGTTCCGGCTCGCCGTGGCCTACCACGACGCCCGGGACACCCCGCGCGCCCGCAAGGCCATGCAGCGCGCCATCGCCCTGCGCGAGGGCAAGCCCGTACGCGCCTGAGCGGGAGCCGAAACCACTGCGCCCGGCCTCTCCCGCGCTGCGGGACGGGCCGGGCGCTTTACGTCCGGGCGGCTCAGCCGCGGTACTCCGCCGCCCAGGCCTCCAGGACGTCCGCGGCCCGGTCGAACGCCTCCGGGCGGGAGAGGAAGTCGCCGTTGTGGTCGGTGACCAGCGTCCGCAGCGGTTCACCCTGCACACGGTCCACCACCAGGGCCTGACCCTGCACCGTGCGCGGCAATCCCAGCCACTTCACGGGCTGTTGGGCCGTACGCACCGACGCGACGCCGCTCCAGGCGAGGGTCGTGGTCGAGAACATCGCCACCTGGCGCAGGCCGTGGGAGCTGACCCACACCCCCATGCGCAGCAGCCGCAGCGCGAGCGCGATCACCAGGGCGGAGACCCCCGCGCACACCAGGGAGCCGGACAGCGAGCCGGCCAGGGCAGTGATCATCGCGGAGAACAGGACGAACGACGCGAGCAGCAAAAACACTGCCGCCGCCCCCACTCGCCACGGTCCGGGGCGGTAGGGACGGCGCCAGTGATCAGGCTCTTCATGAGGCAGCGGGGCCGGTTCGGCACTGCTGTCGAGGTCGCGGTCGGCCGTCAGAAAGGGCAGGGGCACGGCTGATCCTCACTCAAGGCACGCAGGTGGAAGCTGTGACCGGTGAGGCTATCGAGACTTGACGGGCGGAACCACTCCGCCGCCCCCGTCCCTGCCCTTTCAGGTGGTCAACGGCCGTTCGCCGCCTCCGACTGATGCACCCCGGTGCTGCCCGGGCTGCTCTGCTGCAGCGCGGGAACACCGAACATCAGCGCACCGACCAGGCCTCCCGCAACAGTCAGTCCCATGAGCGAGCGCGCCGCGAGCTGCGTACGACTGGCACGTTCTCGCGGCGGCGGCGCGACATTGCTGCGGAACCTGTCGGCCTCTGCGACAAAGGCGAACGGTACGGGCTCTCGCCGACGGCGGAACATGAGCGGGCTCTCCTAGGAACCTCGTAGTGGGCACTGTCACAGGGTTAGACGTCTGTGTCGCCCGATTGGTGCCCGTTTTCAGTGACTTCTGTGAAAAATATCAACCGCCGTATCCGCCGGTGACTCTGGGGTCGTTTTGTTCCCTGCTGCGGCATGGCGCCGCATATCGGTGCTTGTCGGCCGCTGTCAGTGGTGCGCCGTAGGCTTGGCGCCGCACGAGGACCGATTGGAAGGAACCGCCGGTGTCCAACACCCCCGCCCCCAGCGCCGAAGGCGCAGCCGCCAGCTTCCGCAGCGAGGTGACCGTCGAGCTGGTCAAGCACAGCGCCGCCGACAGTGACGTCCTGTGGGCGGCCCGCGTCTCCACGGCCGGCGAGCAGTCCCTGGAGGAGCTGCAGAAGGACCCCGAGCGCTCCAAGGGCCTGATCAACTACCTGATGCGGGACCGGCACGGCAGCCCCTTCGAGCACAACTCCATGACCTTCTTCATCAGCGCGCCGATCTTCGTCTTCCGCGAGTTCATGCGCCACCGCGTGGGCTGGTCCTACAACGAGGAGTCCGGCCGCTACCGTCAGCTGGAGCCGACGTTCTACGTCCCCGGCGAGTCCCGCAAGCTCGTCCAGCAGGGCCGCCCCGGCAAGTACGAGTTCGTCGAGGGCACGGCCGCTCAGCACGAGCTGACCGGCCGCGTCATGGAGGACTCCTACCGCCAGGCCTACGAGGCCTACCAGGAGATGCTCGCCGCCGGCGTGGCCCGCGAGGTCGCCCGTGCGGTCCTGCCCGTCGGCCTGTACTCCTCGATGTACGCCACCTGCAACGCCCGCTCCCTGATGCACTTCCTCGGCCTGCGCACCCAGCACGAGCTGGCCACGGTCCCCTCCTTCCCGCAGCGCGAGATCGAGATGGTCGGCGAGCAGATGGAGGCCCAGTGGGCCAAGCTCATGCCGCTGACGTACGCCGCCTTCAACGCCAACGGCCGCGTCGCCCCGTAGAGATCACTTGCCGTAACGGGCAGTACACACGTACTAAGTGTCCGTATTGCGGCATTTTGAGAAGTTCATCTACGCTGAACAAACGGACCCGGCACTGCTTGAACCCCCGAGCAGGCAGTGCCGGGATCCATCTCCCCGCTCCCCAGGGGCGCAACCCGCGGGGAGCTACGAGTAGCGTGGGACCCATGGCTCCGACATCCACACCGCAGACCCCCTTCGGGCGGGTACTGACCGCCATGGTCACGCCTTTCACGGCGGACGGCGCTCTCGACCTCGACGGCGCGCAGCAGCTCGCCGCCCACCTGGTGGACGCCGGCAACGACGGCCTCGTCGTCAACGGCACCACCGGTGAGTCCCCGACCACCAGCGATGCGGAGAAAGCCCAGCTGGTACGGGCCGTGGTCGATGCGGTCGGTGATCGTGCCTTCGTCGTGGCCGGAGCCGGTACGAACGACACCCGGCACAGCCTCGAACTCGCCCGCGCAGCCCAGGACGCCGGAGCGCACGGCCTGCTCGCCGTGACGCCGTACTACAGCAAGCCGCCGCAGGAAGGTCTCTTCCGGCACTTCACCGCCATCGCGGACGCCACCGACCTGCCGGTCATGCTCTACGACATCCCCGGCCGCAGCGGCGTCCCGATCAACACCGAGACCATCGTCAAGCTCGCCGAGCACCCGCGTATCGTCGCCAACAAGGACGCCAAGGGCGACCTCGGCCGTGCGAGCTGGGCCATCGCCCGCTCCGGCCTGGCCTGGTACAGCGGCGACGACATGCTCAACCTGCCGCTCCTGTCGGTCGGCGCCATCGGCTTCGTGTCCGTGGTCGGCCATGTCGTGACCCCCGAGCTGCGCGCCCTCCTGGACGCCCACCTGCACGGCGACGTCACCAAGGCCACCGAGATCCACCAGAAGCTGCTGCCGGTCTTCACCGGCATGTTCCGCACCCAGGGCGTCATCACCACCAAGGCGGCACTCGGGCTCCAGGGCCTGCCCGCCGGCCCGCTGCGCCTGCCGCTGGTGGACCTCTCCGCGGAGGAAACCGAACAGCTCAAGCGCGATCTCGCCGCCGGCGGGGTACATCTGTAACCACAGACTTCACAACTGCATACGGACAACAACAGCCACAACAGCAAGTGCACGAATGTCATGCGCGCCACGTGCCTCAAAGGCCACGTGGCGCGCATGGTGAGGAGAGTCTTTTGAGTCATCCGCATCCCGAGCTCGGCGCCCCGCCGAAGCTCCCCAAGGGCGGCCTGCGCGTCACCCCCCTGGGCGGCCTGGGCGAAATCGGCCGCAACATGACCGTCTTCGAATACGGCGGCCGTCTGCTGATCGTCGACTGCGGAGTGCTTTTCCCCGAGGAGGAGCAGCCCGGAGTCGACCTGATCCTGCCGGACTTCAGCTCCGTCCGGGACCGCCTGGACGACATCGACGGCATCGTGCTCACGCACGGCCACGAGGACCACATCGGCGGTGTCCCCTACCTCCTGCGCGAGAAGCCGGACATCCCGCTGATCGGCTCCAAGCTGACCCTCGCGCTGATCGAGGCCAAGCTCCAGGAGCACCGCATCCGGCCCTACACGCTGGAGGTCAAGGAGGGGCACACCGAGCGCATCGGCCCCTTCGACTGCGAGTTCATCGCGGTCAACCACTCCATCCCGGACGCCCTGGCGGTGGCCATCCGCACCCCCGCGGGCATGGCCGTGCACACCGGCGACTTCAAGATGGACCAGCTCCCGCTGGACCGTCGCCTGACCGACCTCCCGGCCTTCGCCAAACTCGGCGAGGAAGGCATCGACCTTCTCCTCGTCGACTCCACGAACGCCGAGGTCCCGGGCTTCGTACCGCCCGAGAAGGACATCTCCAACGTCCTTCGCCAGGTCTTCGCCGGCGCCCAGAAGCGCATCATCGTGGCCAGCTTCGCCAGCCATGTGCACCGCATCCAGCAGATCCTGGACGCCGCCCACGAGTACGGCCGCCGGGTCGCCTTCGTCGGCCGCTCCATGGTCCGCAACATGGGCATCGCCCGTGACCTGGGCTACCTCAAGGTCCCGGCGGGCCTGGTCGTCGACGTCAAGACCCTGGACGACCTCCCCGACGACGAGATCGTGCTGGTGTGCACCGGCTCCCAGGGCGAGCCCATGGCCGCGCTCTCGCGCATGGCCAACCGCGACCACCAGATCCGCATCGTCCAGGGCGACACCGTCATCCTGGCCTCGTCGCTCATCCCGGGCAACGAGAACGCGGTCTACCGCGTCATCAACGGCCTGACCCGCTGGGGCGCCAACGTCGTCCACAAGGGCAACGCCAAGGTCCACGTCTCGGGCCACGCCTCGGCCGGCGAGCTGCTGTACTTCTACAACATCTGCAAGCCGAAGAACCTGATGCCGGTGCACGGCGAATGGCGCCATCTGCGCGCCAACGCCGAGTTGGGCGCCCTCACCGGCGTCCCCAAGGACCACATCGTCATCGCCGAGGACGGCGTCGTGGTCGACCTGGTCGACGGCAAGGCCAAGATCGTCGGCAAGGTCCAGGCGGGTTACGTGTACGTCGACGGCCTCTCGGTCGGCGATGTCACCGAGTCCTCCCTCAAGGACCGCCGCATCCTGGGCGACGAGGGCATCATCTCGGTCTTCGTCGTCGTCGACAGCAGCAGCGGCAAGATCGTCGGCGGCCCGCACATCCAGGCCCGCGGCTCCGGCATCGAGGACTCGGCCTTCGACGCCGTGATCCCCAAGATCGACGAGGCGCTGGCGAAGTCGGCGCAGGACGGTATCGCCGAGCCCCACCAGCTCCAGCAGCTGATCCGCCGAGCCATCGGCAAGTGGGTCTCCGACAACTACCGTCGTCGCCCGATGATCCTGCCCGTCGTCGTCGAGGTCTGACCTCGGTCGTCGTACGGCTCGGAGCGGAGCGCCCGGATTTGCATCGGGGCGTTCCGCTCCAGTACGTTTACCTCTCCGCCTGACAGGGAACCCGGCACGCCTGAGCGTCCGGACCAGCCCTCCAGGGCCGGAAATCCGACCCAGAGAAATTCTGATAAAGTCGGAAACGTCGAAAGACAAAGGCCAATCCAAAGGCCACCGGAATCAAATCCCAGTCGGAAACGACAAGGAAAAGAATCTGGTAAAGTCGGAACCGCCGGAAAGGGAAACCAGGAAGGCGAGCCCCGCTCCAACAGGGGGCCGGATCGGAAAAACGATCTGGTAAGGTTGGAAACGCAAGACCGAAGGGAAGCGCCCGGAGGGCCCGGTGAAACGGGACCAAAGGAAGCGTCCGTTCCTTGAGAACTCAACAGCGTGCCAAAAGTCAACGCCAGATATGTTGATACCCCGTCTCCAGCATCAGCTGGGACGAGGTTCCTTTGAAAGCCCTCCCAAGCTTTTGGGAGGCACACACAGCGAGGACGCTGTGAACGGTCGGGCCTATTCCGCCCGACTGTTCCGCTCAACGCGAGTGTCACCCGCAGTTTTTAATTAAACGCAGTCGGGTAAGCATTCACGGAGAGTTTGATCCTGGCTCAGGACGAACGCTGGCGGCGTGCTTAACACATGCAAGTCGAACGATGAAGC